>NZ_JBKXLD010000086.1:0-9889 GCF_047010065.1 Allobaculum sp. | reverse complement strand
GTATCTAATATTCAGTCTCGCGTATACCCGTCGATTGTTTGACACTTACGTTCTGCATCGCGATCTGCTGCGCCGTCCTCTTTGGAGCTGCCGGTTTCTGGATTCACTGGTCCATCGGCGTCCTGCTTCTTTGCAGCTACGCGCTGGCTGCCTTTGGCATTCCGCTGATTTTCGGTTCTGCCGCACAGAAAACCGGCATTGCCCGTCGTAAGGCTGTCGGCGATCTGAGCGCGACAGTGCTGGAAAACGTGCGCGGCGCGGACGAAATCATTCAGTACGATCTTGAAGGCGTCCGCAAAGCACGAATGAACGAAAAGACGGAAGAACTGCTCGTGCTGGAAGACGAGCAGAAAAAACAGACCGTGGCCGCTTCTTCTGCCTCTCTGGCTATCGTTACTCTCTCGATGCTCTTCATGCTTTTTCTTGGTCTCTATCTTTACCGGCACGATCAGATCGGTGCACAAAGCTTCTTTGCGAGTCTCGTGCTCCAGTCCTCAACCTTTGGACCATTTCTGGCGCTGGCCAATCTGTCGACCGGTCTGTCCTCCACGCTTGGGGCCGCTCGCCGCGTCCTGACGCTGTTTGATGAAGAAGTTACCGTCAGGGAAAACGAAAAAGGGGCCTGCCCAGAATCGAGCGCCATGGCGGTGGAAAATCTCGCCTTTGCCTATGACGATCAGGCGATCCTGGAAAGTCTTTCCCTGTCTTTTCCGGAAGGAAAAATCACCGGAATCGAAGGCAGAAGCGGCTGCGGACAATCCACTCTGCTTCGCCTGCTCATGCGCTTTTTCGATCCGCAGGCCGGGACAGCCCGCCTTGGCGATGAAAAACTGAAAGACGTACAGACGGATTTCCTGCGTACAAAACAGTCTGTGGTTTTGCAGGAGAGCGTTCTGTTTACCGATACCCTTCGCAATAACCTTTTAGCCGCCAAACCCGATGCGACAGACAAAGAAATTCGCAGAGCGTGCAAAAAGGCCAGCATCGATACCTTCATCGATTCCCTCGATCAGGGGCTGGATACCATGCTGGCGGAAAGCGGAAGTTCTCTTTCGTCCGGCGAAAAGCAGCGCAGGGCTGAAAAGAAACGGGCCTTTGAGGCACGTGTCGTCCAGGAAATGATCGCCCTCTACTACAAAAAGTATCCCAATCCCCATGAAGAAAAAGAGCTGCTGGAATACGCCGTTGTGCGCATTTCCAAATGCCCGTTCATGGAAACGAAAATATTCTGTTCCCAGTGCCAGGTGCACTGTTACCGAAACGAGCGGCGCAAACAGATTCGTCAGGTCATGCGCTATTCCGGCCCGCGCATGCTTCTCCATCATCCAGTCATGGCTCTTCGCCATCTGTACTACGACAACCAGAACCGCATCGAAAAGCCGCTGTTTCTGCTGATCGGCTTCGTCGGACTGTTTCTTTGCGTTCTTGGAGCCATCCTGCCCGTTCTGCCGTCCTTTCCTTTCGCGCTGATGGCCGCCTTTGGCTTTGGGCGAAGCAGCGAGAAGCTGCACGATCGCTTTGTCGCATCCCGGCTGTATCAGGACAATGCCAAAGACTGGGTTGAACACCGTGCCATGCGTCCGCAGGCTAAGAAGCGCGTTCTGATGACGATCTCGCTCGTGCTTCTCTGCAGCTGGCTGATGCTCTTCCATCTGCCCTGGGTCCAGTGGATTCTTGTGGCCGTCTGGATCGGCCACGTCCTTTACTTCCGCTTTGGAATCCGCACACTCGAAGACTAAGCCTGCCCATACATCCCTGTACGAAAGCGGCCCGTACCGCAGAGCCTTCCCCTCAAGGGAACGTTCTGCGGTACGGGCCGCTTTTTCGTTTTAAATACGTTTTGTGCTTTTTTTAGCAAGCCTGTCATACAGCCTGTCCTCGAACGTCATACGCTGCGCGAGAAAACAGGCTTTTGGCGATTACGCTTTGGAAGCCTGCGGCACTTCTTTCCAGGTGCCTTCTTCCTTTGTCAGGTAGCGGTAATCATCGCAGACCATTACCTTGGCGGTTTCACCGTCCACGTCGAGAATGTCGATCGTGTAGTATTTGGACTCATCGAATTCATTCGAGCCCTGCATGTTATCGAGAATCGTGCTGATAATCGCTTTGCGATCTTTGAAAAAATCTTTTGCCATAAATATGCAATTCCTCACTTTCTGTGCTTACTGTATGTAAATGCATGCGGCGCGGCCGAAGCATTTTCGGGATTCGATTTGTGAAAAGTCTGGGCTTTCTTCTCTGGATTCTGGGTATCCGGAACGCCTGTTCTTGTTCTGCCTGTTTTGTTCACTCTGTACTGCCCTGCAGATTGAAAAAACGGGAGTAAACGCAAACGCTGAAAGCTGTTTTCATACTGTTCATTTCAAATCATTTGGTTTCATTTCTATAAAAATATCATAGCTAAATCGAAAATCCAGATCAATTGCCCTATACTTACATTTTTCTTAATGCAATGTACAGACGTTTTTCAAAGGGACGGGATCCTTTTCTTCACGATAAATCCAGCCGCTTGGGATGGTATTTTTCCGCCTGTCGAATATCGGTGGATTTCGTCCTTTTATACGCCGATAACGCCCCTGAAAGCAGAAAAAGAGGAGGTCCGATTCGATCCGGACTTCCTCTTTCTGTATCGATAATGGATTTCGTGCTGGCTGACAGCGCGCTTCGTGTTCTGAAATTCCGTTCCCGCTTTGCGGGCTGAAATTTCTCCCTCTTCTCAGGGAATACAGCGCAGCCTGCTTGCCTGGAATCAGTCGTACTGCCGGAAACCAAGTCCCATGGCTTCGAGACGGTCCTTGACTTCCTGAAGCGACTTCTTGCCGAGGTTTTTCACGTGCATCATTTCATCTTCGGTCTTCTGGGTCAGCTCTTCTACAGTCTGAATGCCTGCACGTTTGAGGCAGTTGTAGGAGCGGACAGACAGCTCAAGATCTTCGATCATCATTGTCGAAGACTTCGCCACTTCTTCCGTAACCGGCGGCTGAACGGTGAAGCTTTCTTCGAGTTCCATCTGCGCAGCCGGATAAATATTATCGAGATAGCCGATGACAATACGCGCAGCTTCCGTAACGGCGTTCAGCGGCGTAATGCTTCCGTTGGTATGAATGTCGAATGTGACTTTGTCATACTTCGTATCGTGACCAAGCAGCGTCGGCTCGGACAGATATTCTGCGGATTTAATCGGTGTAAAGGTTGTATCGAGGCAGACCGTTCCTTCGGGAAGGTCGTATTCTTTTTCAATTTCGCCTGCTGTCTTGTAGCCGCCGTCGGTCGCCGCAAACAGCGTCATGTTCAGTGTCTGGTTTTCCTTAACGGTGCAGATCACCTGATCCGGATCGGTAATCGTTGTGTTTTCCGGGCAGATCAGATCGCCGGCGGTTACTGTGCAAGGGCCGGTTTTCACTAACTGCAGTTCGGTGATTCCCGTATCTTCGGTTTCAAGCTGGATCTTTTTCAGATTCAGTTTCAGACGAATAATATCTTCTTCGATTTCATCAAGTTTAGCGGCATCGGCAGGAGCGCCTTCCACTTTATAAGCCATAACGGCTGTGCTCGGAAGATCCGAGAGCAGAGTTCTGCAGATGGCGTTGCCAATGGTGGTTCCAAACCCGCGTGCGAGGGGTTCAAATGTAAAAGAGGCGCGAGTATCCGTGCCGTCAGGAAGCTGATTGAATGCTGCCCGGGTAAAAACTTCCATGATGTACCTCCTTGTTCAGAATTCGCTGACTCTGAACTTTCCTGTCGTATGTATCCTGTTTATTCAGGCGGTATACCTTATTTGTAGCGGAAGGTGATGCGTCCGCGTGTGAGGTCGTAAGGGGAAATATCCACTCTTACTCTGTCGCCGGGAAGAATACGAATGTGGTGCAGACGAATCTTTCCAGAAACATGAGCCAGAATTTCGTGTCCGTTTTCCAGTTTTACTTTAAATGCGGCGTTTGGAAGTGTATCCGTTACCAAGCCATCAAGTTCGATCATGTCCTGTTTAGCCATGTATGCTCAAGTTCCTCCTGTTTAGTTTCTATTTTCAGCCAATTTTTAGCGAATCCTGTTCGCAAATTGAAGCAAATTTATCGTGAATTGTATAAATAGCCATCTATCAATATATTCAATTGTCACTTTGTTTGCAAACGAAAAGTCCGAAAGCCTGAAAGGTATGCCCTTTCTCAGCGTCCAATGGTTTCGAGAAGCGCTTCCATGCCCCGGGAGACCGTTCGATCGGGCTCATCGGTGCAGTAAACGGGACATCCGGCCAGCGCGCCGATCTGATCGGCCAGGCCAAGCATCTTCATCGTACCGCCGCTGGCGACAATTCCCCGTTCCGAAAGATCGAGCTGAATGTTTTCCGGCAAGCCGCGCACAAACGAAGAAACCCACAGACCGAGTTCTCTGGCAAACGGTGCGAGTACCGCAGCCATTTCATTCTGGCTGACCGGGATTTCAATTTGCTTTTCGGTATCCCGCAGGCGCCCTTTGATGCGCACGTACTGATCCTTAGATGAAAGACGTACCGCGCCGATGGACTGAATCAGCAAATCGAGCGTCTGCTCATCCGGAATCAGATCGTGATGGCGAAGCAGGTACTTTGCTGCCAGCTCGCTGGCTCTGCGGCCATTAAGCGAAGGGTTCGAAGCGTGATAAATGCGCTGTCCCTGACGGAAAATGGCGATATCGCAGTTGGAAAAGCCGACCGAAAGAACGCAGCTCGAAACCGGCAAGAACAGATCCAGGCCGGATCCGACGGCTGCCATCCAGATTTCCGGATCGAAATAAATCTGACTGGCGCCCAGATCGAGAAGCGTCTGTTTCAGATGCAAAATATCTTCTTCCGAAAACGCAGAAGAATAGCTTAACAGAAGCGTCGTTTTCTGGAACAGTCGAAACAGCCGGAATTCATAGCACAGTTCGTTGAGCATGGCTTCGAGCGCTTTTGTATCCACGCCCTGATCACGGATCGGGCGGACTAAACGGATCGTCCGGTCCCTGGACGAGCGCAGATCATACGCCTGCTCCCCGATGGCCAGAACATCTCCCTTTTCATTGAACGCGACAACAGAAGGCTCATCAAATACAACGCCCTCTCCGTCCACAATCAGCCGCAGACTGTGGGCTCCTAAATCTATACCCGCTCGAACCATTAGACGATGCCTCCCTGAGTTGCTAATATTATATCGTACAGAACCACGGATTTAAGAGAGTATGAAAGACCTGTTGAAAGACCACCCGCTTGTTTTAAACATTCTGATTGCTTCTTCCACGGCGGACCTGCTTTCCAGAAAGCTCGTGCTGCTGCAGGAGTGGTCAGTCTGGTTTGGCGTACTGAACTGCCGGATCCATCTTGTCCTTTGCGGCAAGGACCCCGACAGCTCTGTCAAAGCCATTGTTTCCACGTTTCACTGCCATACGTACCTGTCGTTTGATCCCGATTACCGGATCGCTTCGGAAGCCGGACTGCTTCAGATGCGCCCTGTATTCGGACGGCAGATCAAGAGCGCCTTCAATTCCATTTCCTTATTTGAAAACGATCAGATTCGTTTTGAAAGCCGCCGGATCAACGATTCTGCGCTGGAAAAAGTCGTTTCCAAATGCCTCTCTTTGCAGCACAAGTGGCTTCAGTCGCACATTCCTGCGTTCGTTGACAGGAAAATTCGCGGTTGATACAATACCTTTGCTTTTTTGTGCGCCTTGGGGTATAGCCAAGCGGTAAGGCACAGGACTTTGACTCCTGCATTTCACTGGTTCGATCCCAGTTGCCCCAGCCATCGCAAATTCATGTCCAGCTTATGGACTCAAATAAAGGGACATCGTCTGGCGATGTCTTTTTCTTTATTCTGGCCGGATCCCGTCCTTTCTTTCAGACTTTGACGGACCGGCTTTTCCTTTGCTTTCAGGCTGAGAATTCATGCTTCTCATGAAAAAAGACTCTGAAGATCAGTCCTTCAGAGTCATCATTTCGTTCATTTTAAAGCAGAACGCGAAGTAGAAAACAAAGCCAAACACCATTCCGATCACCAGAAACCATACGTTCCAGGCATCCGGAATTCCCAGCCATACGGCTGCGGCGCGGGAATTGGCGGTGTTGTAGTAATAGGTGTAGCCGTTGAGCAGCAGGCAGCCAAAGCAGAGATACGGCATCATGCGCGAAGTCGCGGAAATTTTGCGGACCTGCTTATCGTCGATCGTCTCAAGCGTCTTCTTCTGCTTGCGCGTCATTTTGCGGATGACATCCTTGTTGTCTTCGAGCTGTTTTTTGCGCTTTCTGGCCAGATGCACGCAATACGCAGCCGTAATGACGACCGCCGCATTGGCAACCGCATACCAGCCGACATAGGCACAAAGGGCCATCATCAAGATCTGGCCGATGCCGTAAACCATCCAGGTTCGGCTTAAAAACTGTTTCATATCTTTCCCTTCCGGCAGTGCCCGTTTATCGCACAGAACTTTGCCGGTTTCCTTCCTTCAATCTCCCGGATCTGCCTTTTCCCCATTCCAGTTTGATTCACTGAGACTGGTGAACCATCGAAACGGAAAATTCCAAAAGACCGATCGATCCGCAAACAGATCCATAATATCCAGATTCGAGCGGTTTAGAAAATACCATTTCAAAAGGCGATGCAAAATCTGTCTTCCCCCGTGCGGACAAAGGTATTTTGCCAGAAGTTCAGGCTCTCTTTTGCAGCCAGGGAAAAAGGCGCGATCGTTCTCGCGCCTTCTGGCTGTTACACATGGATTTGCATATAGACCGGATCGGATCAGGCCGCTGCGTGAAGAACGACCGTAAAGGTGGTCCAGCCGCCATGGCAGTCAACTTCAATCTTGCCTTTGTGCCGGTTCACGATGCTTTTGGCGATGGCCAGTCCGAGACCGTACCGGCCGGAGGAACGGTTTCTCGATTCATCGGCACGATAGAAGCGTTCGAAAATCTTTTCCCTTTGATCGGGCGGAATCGGAACGCCGGTATTGGAAACCGAAAGCAGAACGTCTTTTCCCTGCCGGCGAAGCGTGACCGCGATCTTTCCATCGGAATGCGCCGCCGCATTATCGAGCAGAATGGCGATCACCTGTTCGAGCATAGACGACTGACCGTTCACCGTAAGATCCGGTTCGATGGTTTCGCTCAGCTCAATATGATGTTCAAACATGACCGCTTCCTGAATCAGGCACTGCTTTTCCACAAGACGGGAAAGGTTGACCGGAAGCATCTGGATTTCCTGCTGCTCGTTTCGCGTCAGATCCAGCAGATCGGTAATCAGACCGTTCATGCGGCTGGCTTCTTCTTCAATATTGGAAAGCCATTTGGGGTTCGGGTCCTTTTCCATGGCTTCAGCATTGGCCAGAATGACCGCGACCGGCGTCTTCAGTTCATGGGACGCGTCGGCGATAAACTGGCGCTGCTTCTTGAATGTCTCTTCGATTGGGCCGATCATCCAGGCTGCCGCCTTGCGGCAGGCGATGTACAGCAGGCCTTCAAAGCCGATGCCGATCAGGATGGATATGAACAGATGGCTGATCAGTTCGTTGCGGATGGCGGTTACGTCGATCATCATCACCATATTGTTGGACGGATGATAGCACACGTAGCTGCTCACCAGAAGGTTGCCGATCGCCGGATTCGTATCCGGGCGGCTCGTTTTCTCGACGAACTGCGCTTTCTCGACAATCTTGTTGATCGTCCCTTCATCTGTATCCTGCGTGGTCAGAAAATGCATGGGCTTCTGCGCGTTATTGAAGACGATCATGTAGACTGGATTTTCATAAAGCAGAGCCAGCCGGGAATCTTCATCTTCGTCCTGCGGAAACGGACCAAGCGCGGTCGGATTCCAGAGTTCGCGGGTCATTTCCGAAATCTCCAGAATACTGGCGGATAGATCGTTTTGTACGGTCGCGTAGTTCTGAAAATCAAAGACGCCGACAATCAGCCAGACCATGATGCTCAGCAGCCCGAACAGGGTGAGCATCATCTTCCGACGAAGTTCATTCATCTTTCATCCCCATGCGATAGCCCAGACCGCGTACCGATTTCAGTTCCACTTTGGAACCGAGCAGACGCAGCTTCTTTCTCAGAAAGGAAAGATAGGCTTCCAGATTATTGGATTCAATATTGTTGTCCCAGCCCCACACTTTGGAGTACAGCTGATCCCGGCTGAGAATCTGTCCTGGATGGGAAAGGAAATATTCGAGAAGCGTGTATTCCTTGCCGGCAATCGGAATGCTTTCGCCGCTTTCCCGGCTTTTGAGCATGCACGACTGCAGATCCAGTGAAATGTCGCCATATTCAAGCTTATTGGATTTCACGGCGCTCGTTTTCTTCAGCTGGATATCGACACGGGCCAGCAGTTCTTCCATATGAAACGGCTTGGTCATGTAGTCGTCCGCTCCATTTTTCAGACCGGCCAGCTTATCGCTCAGTTCGCCGCGTGCCGTCAGCATGATCACCCGGGTTTCCGGAGCCAGCACTCGAATATCTTCGAGAATTTCAAAGCCGTCTTTTTTTGGCAGCATTACATCGAGAATAACCAGATCGTAAATGCCGCTGGACGCCTTTTCGGATCCCGTTTCTCCATCAAACGCCAGATCCACACTGTAGGCATTCTGGCGAAGCATCGCGGCTGTCGCTTCGGCCAGACGCGTTTCATCTTCCACAATTAAAATTTTCATATTCGGCTCCTTTCCAGAAACCGGCCTTTCGCCGATTTTTTCGATATATATTTTTGTCTGTTTACGATTTCGATCCAGGAAAGCTTCCCGATCCATCGTTTCTTTTTTCATTTGCGGCAAGCGTGCCGAGGACAGCAGGCTGTCGACTCCGTTTCCAGACTCAGAGAAATTTCAGGTCCAACCGTCTTTTGACGGCTGCTGGATCGGTACGCTCCCGGATTTTTTCAGCTTCTATTTTAGCGGGGAAGCTGAAAGAAACTTTAAAGTTTACTTTTTTCGAATGGACTTCGTAAAGATAAAAAAGCCAAAAATACGACAGGTAAAGGAAAAAGACACGCCTTGCCAAAATGGGCAACGCGTTTTCTTCCGCCCTCGTTTCATTTTTTTGAAATTAATACTTGCACGATCGGACCGCTTTGGGTATGATGATCAAGCGTTAAGCGAATGGAGGCTTAGCTCAGTTGGGAGAGCGTCTGCCTTACAAGCAGAGGGTCAGCGGTTCGAGCCCGTTAGCCTCCACCATTTGCCGACTTAGCTCAACTGGTAGAGCAACTGACTTGTAATCAGTAGGTTGGGGGTTCAAGTCCTCTAGTCGGCACCATTTTTCCTGACTCGGTAGCTCAGTTGGTAGAGCACTTGACTTTTAATCAAGGGGTCCAGGGTTCGAATCCCTGCCGAGTCACCATTTTTATTTTTGCAGGTGTAGTTCAATGGTAGAACTTCAGCCTTCCAAGCTGACTACGTGAGTTCGATTCTCATCACCTGCTCCATTTTTTTGGCAGTCCGCCGCCTGACCCCTCTGCACTATATATTTCTTCATGTCAGGTCTGGGCTTTAAATATAGAGCGTTCAGTCATGCAGGCTGACCACAACGTCCCGGGATGCTCACCCGGTATTTTTTTGCCATTTTTTCGGATCTGGCTGCTCGTATGGCAGGCAAACCGTATTTTGCCGTTGCCTCTTTCCTTTCTGTATTTCTGAAACCGGCAAAGGCAAACATCCGCCTTCCAGACGCACATGCGGTTGCCTGGCTCCAGAGATGCAGAGGCGGACCTGGCGCATTTTCTTCCCTGCAGTTCTTCCTGCCTTTCTTCCCTTTTCCGATTTTTCAAAGTCAGGTTTACTTTCTTGCAAATGAAAAATGAATGAGCTACAATGATCAGGCATTCAGCAAGAGGAGGCTTAGCTCAGTTGGGAGAGCGTCTGCCTTACAAGCAGAGGGTCAGCGGTT
>NZ_JBKXLD010000085.1:0-9939 GCF_047010065.1 Allobaculum sp. | reverse complement strand
GAATTATCCCAAGGAGGCGGTCGAGAAAATACCCGTCTTTTATTTGACGCTTACCCAAGAAAAATCCGGTCCAAAACAAAGAAAAATCCGGATCTTTCTCTTTCGGGAGAAGCCGGATGTATGTTTCTGTTTTTCAGCTGCCTGCGGGCAAAGCTAGTCTTCGCAAAGATCTGCCGGTTTAACCTGGAAGGTTTCGATCAGATCGTTCGGATTCATTTCAATCTGCACGCCGATCTGACCGCCGGAAAAGAAAATCGGATCGTGAGAGAGGGCGCTCTGATCAATAAACGTTGCAAACTTCTTTTTCATGCCAAGCGGCGAACAGCCGCCATGTACATAGCCGGTCAGCGGAAACAGTTCCTTTTGCGCGATCATTTCAATCTTCTTGGTTCCCACCGCTCTGGCGGCTTTTTTCAGGGAAAGATGGGCGTTTGCCGGCAGCATGAACACGTAATGTTCTTTATCGTGTCCGACGGTAACGAGCGTTTTGAACACCTGCTCTTCGGTTGTATTTAGCAGATGGGCTACCGTCTGTGCATCCGCAGCTTCGGAAAGCTTTAAATCATGCGGAACATAGTCAATTTTATGCGTATCAAGCTGACGTATCGCGTTTGTCTTTTTTACTTTCACTGGAAATTCGCTCCAATCTGGCAAGGATCTGCCTTGCGGCGGCCACTTTGGTCATCGAATGATCCATCGCCGTTTTCAAAATGTACTGGTGGGCTTTCTCTTCCGACCAGCGGCACTTCAAAGCCAGTTCGATTTTGACCTGACTGATGAATTTTTCATCCTGTGCCTTCTTTTTCTCCCGCATCAGCGACTGGGAAAGACGTCTTGCCTCATCAATGGACTTGCGCAAATACGCAAGAACCTGAACCAGAATGGTCCGCGCCGTATTTACGGGCAGAACCAGAATCGGGACGCTTCGCATCTGATAGGACAGCGTATCGACCAGCTCGGGTGAGCAGAGGATCAGACCGGAAATCTGATGCAGCGCGCAAAGTTCCAGAACAAGAGAAGAAATCGCAGACTGGCGTCTTTCCACTTTCACTGCGATCAGATCGACCGATGAGGAAGCCAGATAGCGTCTGGCGCTGCTGCTGTCCATGCGCAAAACGGCATTCCAGCCGCAGTTTCGCAACAGGTCTTCACTGAGCTGCGGCAGCTCATCGAGGATGAGCAGAGTTCTCACGGACACAGCATTACCCTCTGGTTTTATACGCCTGAATTACGGCCGGATCGATATAGTGCTCAACAAATGCGGACTGATCCGCCAGAATCTGCGCTTCCAGGCGGCTTGCGGCGACTTTCTGGATGGGAACGTCTTCAATTTTGAGATTTTGCCGCAGGCCTTCCATACCCGCAAACAGCACAAGAGCAAAGGTCAGATACGGATTGGCCTGCGCATCGGGAAGGCGGACTTCCAGCACGTCATGCGATAGCGGCGGAATGCGGACCATGACGTTGCGAATTCGATCCGAAAAATTAAAGCGCTTAGGTGCCGTCGCATACGCCAGGCGCGTATACGATTCGGCAGAAGGGCAGAGAAAAAGCTGAACGTCCGGCAAATAGCGCAGCAGTCCGGCGATAAAGGCGCCCTGTTTATACAGACTGTCCCCGAGAAAACGGATCTGCACGTGCATCGCACTTCCCGGCTGATTTTGGAGCGGGTTTGGCGAAAAATCGGCATAGAGACCATTGGAATTGGCAGTCGTACGGACAATCCACTTAAACAGAGACGCTTCATCGGCAGCATCGAGCGGTTCTGAAAAATGAAAGTCGATCTCATTTTGTCCCGGACCGAGCTGATGGAACGATTTATGCGGATCCAGCCCCATTTCTTCAAGCAGCAGACAGATCTCACGGCGGATATTTTCCCCGCCATCTAAGGGCGCCACATCCATATAGCTTCCCTCATCAAAAGGAATCTTCGTTCGCTTTCCCTTTTCGTCGCGTTCAAAAAGATAAAACTCAAATTTGGAGGCCATGAGCAGATCCAGATCGAGAGCATGCGCCTGATCGAGGGCATTTTTCAGCAGGGTGCGCGGATCCGGTTTATATTTGCGGCCGTCAATATGATACAGATCGCAGACCATATGAATCACGCCGTTTTCCATGGAACGCCAGGGCAGAAGAATCATCGTCGAGGCGTCCGGCTTAATGACCAGATCTTCCCCGTTTGTGCTGTTTCCAAAAACCTGCAATCCGTCGATCGTAATTCCCTTCTCAAACGCCTTTTTCAGCTGTACAGGCATGATCGAGACATTTCTCTGTACCCCAAATAAATCGTAGTAGGCCAGGCGGATGAATTTTACGCCTTCCTCTTCCACATACTGCAAGACATCATTCTGACTGAACATAAAGATTCCTTCCTGTTCGGTATGAACCGGCTGAACGATTCAAATTCTCATTTTGTATCGAAAATCCGCTTTTTGGCGCTCGAAGCAGGAGCCGATTTCAACAGGCGGATTTGTTTTTTTATACGCTCTTTCAAGTATAGACAGTCGGCGCAGAGATTATCAAAGCTTTCTGTACAGTTCAAAAACTCACCATCCAGAGGGCGGTTTAATTCTGAACTTGAAATCGATTTCCTGCATTATTCCCCTGTGCGAATTTGGAAGCAAATAAAAAAAGATGGCCAAATTCTTTTCCAAACGGACCATCCAGTCGAACCGGAACTTTACCTGGACGGCTAAATCTGTGGGCTCTTTGCAGCGCCTTCGGAATGTTCCAGCCGCTTCTGGTAATTCTGGATAATCTTTTCCAGCGTAATTTTCTTCATTTCCTTTTCAAACTGCTGCTGAAATTCGTCAAAGCTGTCCTGCAGAGCCAGACAGAAAGGAACAGAAAGAATGACTTCTTTTTCCGCAGTGAGCGACTGGCAGAAAGCGGCCGACTGGATCCGGCAGGCGTACGGTCTTGTCATCTATGCAGCCAACGGCTTTTCCATGAGTGAAAACCTTGCGATCCTCCGTCCTTCTGGCTGGTTCAGTGAAAATTTTGCCGACTTTATTCAGAAATACGGCTTTCAGACTCCTTTGCAGGGCTTGAACTATCCTTTCCCAAGTCCAGCGAGTTTAATGCGTTTTATACCCGGCTGCTCAAAGGCATTCACTACGAGAAGCCAGTCTCTCCGATTCTGCCTACGCTTCGACAAATTACACAGAATCGGCCAGACTATATCCTGACCACAAACGTGGAAGACCGCTTTGCGCAGGCAGGATATCCTGAAAATGGAATCTTTTATCTCGAAGGCCGCTTTACCCATCGAGCAAATCATGAATACATACCAGAAGAAGATCTGTCCTCCATCCATTCTCCTATGGATCTGGAAACTGCTTTTTAAGACCGCTCACCGCCCAGATGCCGTGTGGTTATCCGCAAAGCTGTCTGATCGAGATGAATCATCAAAAAATGTTGTCAGCCCCTGTTTCCTCTGTTCGAGAGCTCGATATGACCGGCAATTTGCAGGAAAATCTTGAACTTCTTCAAAATGAACTGCAACGATAAACATCGCTTTTTCAAATACAGACCAAACCGGAAGCCTTCATCACCGGGAAAGAAGGACTTCCGGTTTATTTCAGGCAGTATTCGATTATGAGCTGCATCGGCAGGTGCCATCGTTTTTTAAGGCAAGCCGCCGAACCCGCTTTCCTGACTGCTTCATCAGCATAAGTCAGACTATTTTCTTTATTCGGGCAGTCGACTGTTTCTACGGATATCTTCAAGCTGTCTTGCGGTCTGAATCTTGTTTCGATCGTTCTTTTCATAGTGTCTGGCAAAGAAGCCGGCATAAAGAACGTTCAGCAGATAGGATACGGACTGCTCGCTCGCAAATGTTGCAATCTTGGTATAGAGATGTTCATCATCTGGAATGGTCAGAACGTTTGTGAAATTTTCGCGAAGATAATTATTTCCCGTGCTGGTCAGAACGGCGGTGGGAATTCGGGCGTCCTTAAGATACGGAACGATCGTCATCGGTTCCGCATCGGAATTGTTTCCGGCGTAGGAAATGAGAATGGCCATATCCAGACTGGACAGCGTTCTGGCGGTAATGCCCATTTCCCTGGGGGTACATACTTGCACGGGTTTCTGCATCGTCATCATTTTTCTGGCAAAAAGATACGCACTGTACGTATGGGGTGAGATACTGAAAACCGCAATCCGTCTTGCCCGCTCCATTAAGGAGACAATCCGGCTGACCATGTTCAGATCCAGCGTTTCCCGGGTATCTTCGATGGTCTGAATCATCGTTCTGGCCAGCGCATCCGTGATGGAGTTCAAATCCGAATCCGCCTGAAACGGATAGTTGACATCGACCCGTTCAGGATGGACCTGGGCCGTGTACAGCTCGGCGACCACGTCGTCTCGAAAATCGCGCCAGCCCGCATAGCCAAAGCTCTGCGCAAAGCGGACTACGGTCGGTTTGGAGACAAAGGCAAACTCGGCTATGTTTTCCAGAGAAAGCTCATGAAAATCGGTTCGATGTTCAAGAATGACCGATGCAATGCATCGCCTCGTATTAGAATACTTCAGAGCAGCTTCTTCAATTTGCTGGATGAGTTTCATGCTGTCCTCCCGCCTGCCTCTGCAGGGGATGTATTTTCATCTTAACAAGTCAGAAAATTGAATAAAACCTCTTACGGTCCATTTGGTTCCTTTCTCCTGCTCGTGCAAAAAGATCATCCGATTCTAGTGGAAAGCTGCTTTTCCCTTTTTCTATTCTCCAGTTTTCTATCTCCAGATTCCGTTGTTGAAAAAAGAGCAGGAAGACATATTCCAGAGAAATGGCTCTTCCCGCTCTTTTCGATTAATCTTATAACCTTTGCCTTTGATCTTTCGTTTTTCTGATTCAGATATCTGCTGGTTTACAGTCACTTGGACTGGATCAGGCTTTCTCCGTTGGTCTGAATGACATCCCGGTACCAGTAAAAGCTGTCCTTTGGAATTCGCTTCATATCCTTGAGATCTTTTTCATCCCGATTGATATAGACGAAACCGTAACGTTTCTGATAGCCCTGGTGGGTGCTGACCAGATCCATAAACGACCAGGGGCAATAGCCCATCAGCTCAACGCCATCCTGAATGGCCAGAGCAGCCTGTTTTAGATGCTTTGCATAATAGTCGATTCGATAGCTGTCGTGAACATGGCCGTCATCTTCCAGAAGGTCTCGGGCACCCATACCGTTTTCCGTAATCAGCAGCGGCATGTGGGCATGGGCATAGAGGCGGCGCAGCGTCGTACGAAGACCGACGGGATCAATTTTCCAGCCAAATTCGGTCGATGGAAGGCATTCGTTTTCTTCTGCACGGTAAACGCCTTCTTCCCCGACCATCACCTGCTGATCGCCGTTTCGCGGCTGGCGGTCATGTCCGTCATTTTTTGGTGCGCTGACGGTAGCGGTCGCGTAGTAGTTCACGCCCATGAAATCCGGTCTGGCTTCGCGAAGAAGCTCCATATCCCCTTCCTGAATTTCCGGCTGCCAGCCATGGTCTTTGAGATACTCCCAGGCCAGCGAATTGTACCGTCCGTGTGCATACATATCGATGTACAGCCAGTTGCGCAGCGTTTCCCAGTTATCCGCCGCAATGGAATCTTCAGGGGCACACGTCTTGGGATAGACGGCAATGATATTCGGGGCAGCTCCGATGTGGGCTTCCGGATCGATCGTTCGCAGTCTCTGAATGGCTCTTGCTGAAGCCAGAAACATGTGATGGTTTTGCTGGTAAAGCTCTTTCTGACTCGGTACACCGCGGGGATTCATCGCGCTTGGATGCAAAATCATGACATTCTGCTCGTTGATCGTCAGCCAGTCCTTAATCTGATTCTGGAATTCCTGAAACAGCAGGGCCGCATACGCTTCGAAGGCATCGATCGTCTCCCGATTGGACCAGCCGCCGTTTTCGTCAAGCGCCAGAGGTAGATCGAAATGATACAGTGTGGCGATCGGGCGAATGCCGGCAGCGCAGAGTGCGTCGACGAGTTTGTGGTAAAAATTCAGACCTTCCTGGTTGATCTTCCCTTTTCCTTCGGGGAAAATCCGGCTCCAGGAAAAGGAGAAGCGATAGGCTTTCAGCCCCATCTCCTTCATCAGCGCCACGTCCTCCAGGAAGCGATGGTAATGATCGCTGGCTACGGAGAAATCGGACGTTTCTGCCGGATGGTGAAGATCCTGTACCGACAGACCTTTTCCGTCTTCGGCTGCAGCGCCTTCTACCTGATAGGCGGAGGTGGAAGCGCCCCAGAGAAAATCTTCGGGGAACGCAGTTTTTTCATGATAGAACATATGGATTTCCTTTCTGGATCGATCGGGTTAAACCGATTTGCACGTATAGAGAATTCCATTGGGAAGACAAATTGAATTCTGATTTTCTTCCCAACGGAATCAAGAGTCTTTTGATTTTGAATTCATTCCGTCGATTTCTGACAGGATGAAGCACCTTGCAGCCCGTTATCTATTCGTAAACGCAAGGTTTTCTACAACTTCTACGTCTTCAAATTCGGGGGTATTTGTGACGATAACCATCGTCTGGGTTGGATAGCCGGCTTTTGCGATCGCGTCTTTATCAAATTTCAGAAGGGTCTGTCCCTTTTGGACGCGCTCACCCTGTTTTGCGAGAGCGGTAAAATGTTCGCCGTTCAGTTCCACGGTGTTAATGCCGACATGAATCAGAACTTCAATCCCGTCGTCGCTCATAAGACCGATGGCATGGGCGGTGGGGAAAAATACCGAGATTATTCCGTCAAACGGAGCTTCAACAATTCCCTTATCTGGCTCAATCACTGCGCCTTTCCCAAGAAGGCCTTCAGAGAACGCTTCGTCTTTTGCTGTACTTAACGGTGCGATCGTTCCTGGCGTGCAGGCTTCAACGATGGCTTTGGATGGTTTTGCGGCTTTGGGAGCCATTTCAATTTCTTTTGAACTCGTTTTGGAAGCAGACGTTTCTTTGCGGTCTTCTTTTTCGGAAGAAGCTTTTGCGTTTTTCTTTTCAAAGCGGATGGCCAGAATCCAGGTCAGGATGGCTGAGGAAACGCATGCGATAACAATTGCGATCAGAATGTTGTAAAAGAACATCATGGTATTGTCGCCGATATACAGCAGGACGGCGGGCAGACCGCTCGATCCGGTTGCGAAGCGGTGGGTATGGGTAAGGCCGGCATACAGTCCTCCAAGCGCACCGCCGATCATGCTGGCGTAGAGAGGATATTTCTTTGGAAGGTTTACGCCGTATAAGAGCGGTTCGGTAATGCCCATGTAGGCAGTAATCGTACCGGCTGTGGCAATCTGTTTTTCCTTGCGTTTTTTTTCACGGAAGGCAACGACTGCACCGGCGGACGCCTGCGCCATATTGGAGCAGACGCAGCCGGGACCGAAAATGGAATCGTAGCCAAGCGTACCCATCTGCATGATACCGAGCGGTGCGATGCCATTGTGAATACCAAACATGACCATGACAGGAAGCAGACCGCCAACGTGAACGGCGGGTGCCCAGGCTGCATTTCCCGCAAGGTAGTTGAAGATCACGCCAAGCCAGGAACCAACAATGTTTCCAAGCGGTCCAATGATAGAGAGCGCCAACGTGCCCATGATGATCATCGTGAGCATCGGAACGAAGATCAGATTGACCGATTTTGGCATGATCCGATTCAGCCATTTTTCAACATACTTCTGAACAAGAATGATCAGAATGATGGGAACGACGCTGTTCGCGTAATTGACCAGCTGGAACGGAATGACTTCAAACAGACTGACCGGCTCTCCGGCAGAGACCAGTCCGGTCCAGGTCGGATGCATGAGAATGAGCGCGGTTACGCACGCCAGAATCGGATTGCACTTCAGTTTCTGAGCTTCCGTAAACGCCACCAGAACCGGCAGGAAATAAAACGCGGAATCGGCGAACATGTTAAGCAGAATGTACGTCTGCGAATCGTTTGTAATGAAATGGAACACGGTGAGCAGAGCCAGAACGGCTTTGATCATACCGGCACCGGATAAAGCGGGAATAATGGGCTGGAATACGGAGGAGACGAAGTCGATGACCGTATTCATCGCCCCCTTCTTCTCTTCTTTTTTTCCTTCGTCCTTCCCGGAAGCTGAAGACAGATCCGCAAGCTTTTCTACCTCTTCAAAAACGTCCGCGACATGTGTCCCGATAACGACCTGATACACGCCGGCATTTCGAATGACCCCGGCTACGCCGTCCATGTTTTTAATGGCTTCATCATCCGCAAGCTGTTCATCCGCCAGACTAAAGCGAATACGGGTCTGGCAGTGATATGCGGACTGGATATTTTTCTGGCCGCCAACCTTTTCAATAATGTCTGCGGCAAGCTGCTCGTACTTTTTCGACATATCTTTCTCCCTGTTTTCAAAATGAATCGAGATGACCGGGCCCTGGTTTTCTCTTTTTCCCTGTTGCACTTGAAAGATACCATCCCTAAATTCTTTTCGATACCGCTTTCAGACCGATGGAAATGCCGTTTCACAGTCACGGAGGTTTCTTTCCATTGGGATGAAATCCGCTGAAACGAACGGGCCAAAACCGGCCAGAATGGCTGGAAGCCGCATAAATTCGCTGAACTGTCTCCTGTCGTGTAATCCGCCAGACAGCCGAAAAACGGTCTGAGCCGGCCTTTGTGGATTTGCGTTGATCTGCATTGCTCTGGATCGGACGGCAGAAAAATGCCTTTTGTCCTTTTGCTGCCGCCATCCCGTTCCTGACGTTTCCCGTTTTCAGGCGATGGAACGAGAACTCTTGAAAGCAGGCTTTCGTTTTCAGAAAATTGTGAAAACGTTCAATTGTAATCGTTTACATTGCAGATCCTGTGTCCGGAACGCTTTTTCCGTTTCCGTTCTTGACCATGCGCTTTTTGATCTTGTATTCTTACACCAGCGAAAAGGCAAAGACGCCAATAAGCTTCAACCCACGTTCACTCCGATTAAGTGGCGAGTTGCAGCTGGAGTGTCTTTGCCTTTTTTCTACTATAAGGAGATGGATTATGAATACGAACGTCGCAGAAATCTTTGGTGAAAAGGTCTTTGACGACCAGAAGATGCGAGAGCGTCTGCCAAAAGATACGTATCGAGAACTGAAAAAAACGATCGACCAGGGCCTTCCGCTGAACCGTAAAATCGCCAACGCCGTCGCCCATGCCATGAAAGTCTGGGCCATTGAAGAAGGCGCGACCCATTTCACGCACTGGTTCCAGCCGATGACCGGCATTACCGCTGAAAAGCACGATTCCTTTATTACGCCGGACGGAGACGGAACCGTCATTATGGGCTTTAAAGGCTCCGAGCTCATTAAAGGCGAACCGGATGCTTCCTCTTTTCCAAACGGCGGTCTGCGTGCCACGTTTGAAGCCCGCGGCTATACCGCATGGGACCCCACCAGCAATGCATTTATTAAGGAAGGCGTTCTTTGCATTCCTACCGCTTTCTGTTCCTATACCGGACACGCTCTGGATAAGAAAACGCCTCTGCTGCGATCAATGGAAGCGATCGGAAAGCAGACCAGGCGCATTCTTCGCCTGTTTGGAATCGATGATGTCGCCTCCGTCAAAACGACCGTCGGTCCCGAACAGGAATATTTTCTCGTCGACCGCGATCTGTACAACCAGCGCAAGGATCTGATCTTTACAGGACGTACCCTCTTTGGCGCACCGGCTCCAAAAGGGCAGGAAATGGAAGATCATTACTTTGGAACGATTCAGTCCCGCGTAAAATCGTTCATGGACGAACTGAATGTCGAGCTGTGGAAACTTGGCGTCATGGCAAAAACCCAGCATAACGAAGTGGCGCCCGCTCAGTTTGAAATCGCACCGATTTTCTCGACCACCAACCTGGCGACCGATCAGAACCAGCTGACTATGGAACTGATCCAGCGTATCGCCAAAAAACATAACCTGGTTGCTCTGCTTCACGAAAAGCCTTTTGA
>NZ_JBKXLD010000084.1:0-10152 GCF_047010065.1 Allobaculum sp. | reverse complement strand
ATAGAAGAAATAGAAATATGAAATAGAAATTCAGGTTTTGAGAGAAAAATGAAGTTTGAGAAAAATAGAAAAGGGGACAGCCGATGGACATCGGCCGGTTTGGGGGGACGCAGAAATTCTGGGGTTTTGCCTGGATTGGACAGGCGCTCAGCAGGCTGCTTCTCCGGAAACGCGATTGAGCCTTAATATCCTCTTTATGCGGAGTCAAGAATTTTTTTACACAGTCGAAAAAAGGGAAACTGCAAGCGCATTTGAGACAGGCACGCATAGCCCAGATTTCAAAAGAGGACGCATGCGATCCGCCGTTCCGTCTGGATGGGGTCTGGATTCTGTCTGCTGGTACGAATACGCTCCAGAAAACCAGACGTATCTTTTGGGGTATACACGAAACCTTAAAATTAAGACTTTGTTTAAGAAGAATGGACAGAAGACGCAAAAATGCGCCGTTTCGATTCATCCTGGACGTTTGAAAAAAGGGAGAAACCCGCTCAAAAACTGCATTCGAACCCGGAAAAATTCACATAGTTCCCAAAATATTCTGTTTTTTCTTTTGCCATTTTCAAGAAGCGTGATAGAGTATGCGCATAAATAAGCGAAGAAGAGAAGAGTAAGACATTCCTAGGGCGCAGAGAGTTTCTGGCTGGTGAAAAGAAATGCCGAAGATGTCCGAACATGGTCTTGGAGCAGCATGGCCGATTAACAGGTCTGACGGGAACGCCCGTTACAGCGTTAGAGTATGTTTGTACTTGATGAGGCGTATCTGGCGACAGGTATGCGAATTTAGGTGGTAACACGAAGTGTCAGCTTTCGTCCTAATGTGATGAAGGCTTTTTTTGTATCCGGATTTTCCAATCTGGATTCTGACAGGAAGGAGAAAACTGTGATTGAGCTTGAACATGTCACAAAGACGTTTCAGACAAAAGACGGAACCGTCAGCGCGGTAAAAGATGTTTCGCTCCATATCAAAAAAGGACAGATCTACGGCATCATCGGATTTTCCGGTGCCGGTAAATCCACGCTGGTTCGCTGCATGAACCTTCTTGAGCGTCCGGATGAGGGAAAAGTAATCTTTGACGGCGAAGACTTAATGGAAGCATCGCCCAAAGCGCTGCGTAAAGCCCGTTCGAAAATGGGCATGATTTTCCAGCACTTTAACCTGCTGCCGGCCCTGACGATTTACGAAAACATCGCCCTGCCGCTGCGGCTGGAAAAACGGCCAAAGGAAGAAATCGACGCCAAGGTCATGGAACTGCTGGCGCTGATCGATCTGGTCGAGCGAAAGGATTCCTATCCTTCCCAGCTTTCCGGCGGTCAGAAACAGCGCGTGGCGATTGCCAGAGCGCTCGTTAACGATCCGAAAGTTCTGCTCTGCGACGAGGCCACTTCGGCACTCGACCCGCAGACGACGCAGACCATTCTGAAACTGATTAAGCGCATCAATACCGAACGGCACATTACGGTGGTTGTCATTACCCACGAAATGTTCGTCGTTAAGGAGCTGTGCGACGAGGTCGCTATTATGGCCAATGGCCGCGTAGTGGAACAGGGAGACATCATCCCGATCTTCACCAACCCTCTGCAGGAGATGACCAAGGAGTTCATCGCAACCGCGTCCAACGCCAACAAGGTAGATGAACTGATTCGTCAGAATCATCCGCTGACCCGCCTGAAAGCCAACCAGCAGCTCGTCAAGCTGCAGTACGATTCGAGCAGCACAGCCGAAGCAATGATTTCGCACATTTCCAGAGAATTCGGCATCGACTGTTCCATTATTTTCGGAAGCGTCGAAATCTGGAAAGACGAGCCGATCGGCCAGCTGGTAACGATCTTTACCGGAAGCAACGAGCAGATTGAAAACGCCGTTGCGGATTTGAAAAACAGTCATATTCGAGTGGAGGTGATCAAGCGTGGACACATTGAGTAACTGGATTCCAAACGTCATCGCGTTTGCGGACGAATTCCCCCAGGCCATTGTGGATACCCTGATCATGTTAGTGATCGCCGGAATCGTCAGCTTTATCATCGCGCTGCCTCTCGCGGTGCTGGTGGTCATCACCAAGCCCGACGGCATTGCCCCGAATAAAGCGGTCTTCTGGATCCTGGATAAAATCATCAACCTGTTTCGCGCCATCCCGTTTGTCATCCTGATTCCGCTGATGATGGGGCTGACCCGTCTGATTTTCCATACGACGATCGGTATCAAGATGGCCATCGTTCCGCTCATTGTCGGTACGATCCCGTTCATGGCGAGACAGCTGGAATCGGCGATGGAAGAAATTCCCGACGGCATTGTCGAAGCCAGCATTTCCATGGGCATGAGCACCTGGGAAATCATCTGCAACGTCTATCTTCGTCAGAATATTCCCGGCATGATCCGCGGGCTGACGATCGTTCTGATCGCCGTAATCGGGCAGATCGCCATTGTCGGTACCGTCGGCGCCGGCGGTCTGGGCGACCTGGCCATCCGCTTTGGCTGGCAGAGACAGATGTGGGATATCACGTTTGTCGTTCTGATCCTGCTTCTGATCATCATTTCGATCATTCAGTGGATCGGCGACTGGCTCGTGCGCAAGACAACGCATTAATGAATTAAAAACGCTTAAAACAAACGCTTTCTCCGGCAAATGAAAAAATGCGGACCATAAAAAATTCCGCAAAGACGAAAGTGTCTGAATCCAGCCGGAAAGCCTGACTTCATTTCAAATTTGATCTGTATCCTTCTCGCCTGACCGGACCGGCTGCGCATCCTGACCGGCCAGAGCGAGTCCGATAAAAATCATTTCCAGTAAAAGGGAGGAAAACAAAATGAAAAAACTGACTTCGCTTCTTGCCTGCGGCGCACTCGCGCTCTCGCTGGCTGCCTGCTCGAACAGCCAGCCTGCCGCCTCTTCAGCTGCTGCTTCTGCATCCAGTGCCGAAGGCGAAAGAACCACACTGACTGTGGGCGCAACGACCAGCCCGCACGCGATCATCCTGGAAGAAGCCAAAGACGCACTGGCCGATCAGGGCATCGATCTGAAAATCGTGGAATTCTCCGATTATCCAAACATCAACCCGTCCACATCCGACGGCTCTCTGGATGCCAACTACTTCCAGCACGAACCGTATCTGATCAGCTACGATGAAGACAACGGCTACAAATCCGGAGATGACGGCTACCTCGTAAGCGCAGGCGCCATCCACTACGAACCGCTCGGTCTGTATTCCGAAAAGCACAAGTCTGTTGATGAAATCGAAGACGGAGCAACCATCGTCGTTCCAAACGATGCGACCAACGAAGCCCGCGCTCTGTACCTGCTCGAAAGCCTTGGCTGGATCACGCTTGATGAAGACGCAACCATTTCCACGGCAACCGTTCGCGATATCGTCGACAACCCGAAAAACCTCGACATCGTTGAAATTGCGGCGGACCAGGTGGCTTCCAAGCTTCCGGATATCGATTACGGCGTAATCAACGGCAACTACGCCCTCGCTTCCGGCGTGGAAGACAAGCTGCTCGAAACCGAAGCTGCGGACTCGGTAGCTGCACAGACGTACCAGAACGTCATCGCCGTTAAGGAATCCAGAAAAGACGATCCGGCGATCAAAGCACTTGTCGATACCCTGAAATCCGAAGAAATCAAAAACTTCATCACTGAAGAATTCAAAGGAATCGCCTTCCCGGCGAAGTAAGACACGCCCTTAAAGCAAAATCCAGGCGGATGCAAAAAACGGCTCAAGCAGAATGTAACTTCTGTCTGAGCCGCTTTTTTTATGGGGTGAAAAATCAGAGCTCCAGCAGGGCGCAAAAAATTGCTCGCAAGCAAAAAATTGCTCGCAATAGGAAAAGGCAGCTTTCGAAGGAAAGAGCAGATTCGTCTTTAAAAACAGTCTTTCATAGCGAAAAAATATGGAATATGTTGTTCAAATAAAAAAAGACGATTTATAATAATGTCCAGGCAATTCACACTGGAAAGGAAAAAGAAAGCCTATGCATGCGAAGAAAATACGAAAGAGAGCCTTCGCCGGTTTTTCGGCGATCCTCTCGGTTTCCCTGTTCCTCTCCTCGAGCGTACTCCCGGCCTTCGGGCACGAAGAACCGAAAAACGAGCCCGTCGAAAGGCAGCCGATTCGGTCTGCTGGTCAGATCAGCCGGGATTTCGTTTTGAAATCGAAAAAGCCTGGTCGGATGAACATTCGTCTCAGAAGATTCTTCTCCATCTGATCTTCCTGAAAGACGCTGGAAGAGTGGAGAAGGGCGATACGGTACGACTCCCGATTCCCGAGGCGATTCATGTCGAACACACGCATAAGCCGCAGCCGATCTGGCTGGAAGGCGAAGTTCTCGCCGGTCAGTGGACGATGGAAGGAAACGAACTGGTCATAGAACTGAATGCACGAAGCGGGAAGGACCTTCAGGACCCGCTTCCTCTTACCCTTCCTGTAGAAGCGGCAGCCGAAGATCTGCCGTTTTCCTGGAAACTGAATGCGAATGAAGAGCCAGCTGTTCTTACGTTTGTCGACGAGTCGGAAGAAGACACGGAAAACGAAGAGAAGCCGTCCTCGTCAGAAGATACGGACAGACCGGATTCCAGAGCGGACCAGTCCGAAGACAATGCGGCGACAGACCGTCCGGCGCAGGAAGACAGCGGAAGGCCGGAAGCCAGCCGGCAGACAGAAGAAAATTCGAATTGTGAAAATGATCAGACGGGCAGAGACCTGCTGAAAGAAAACCAGATTCAGCTCAAGCCAGAACAGATCGGCTCTACCGTTTTCCTGAATCTCGAATATCCTTCTTCTTATAGATGGCAGGACGGAGATCATTTCTCGCTTCGTCTGCCGGATTTTGCGTCTGTATGGGTCGCTAATGAATTTGAGCCCGGTGCAGAATCGGGTTTTGAGACGAAAACCGAAAATGGAACGATGCGCGTCGCGTTCAAGGACGGCGGCAATCTGCCTTCCTGCATCGCCTTCCAGCTTCAGAGCGACGACCCAGAACGGGAGCATGCCCTCTGGGTTCTGTATCAGAGCGAAAGCCAGACGATTTCTCTGGATGTGGAATTCGTCAATCGGGAGGAAATCCCTTCTTTCACGGACAGCGACATTCTTCTGGAAAGCTATGCTCCGTCCATGAGCGATTTTGTCCGGAGGATTGATAAAGATTCCTATTCCAGATACGAATGGAATGAGATTGCAAAAGCCTTTGGAACATCCGGTCAGCAGAAAGTATTCAATAAAGTTAAGGAAATCGTCAATAAAGGCAGTCTTACGTCTCTGGATAAACGGCCGCTGATCGACATTTCCGATAAAGTGCAGAAGCTGAAAGTTATTAACCGGTATCTGATTCAGACGATCGATTATGAAAATAACTACAAGAAGCTGAAAGATGGCGGACAGACCGCCTACAGTGCTTTAATCGGCCGCAAAACGGTCTGCTCAGGATATGCCCATGCGTTCAGCCTTCTGGCCAACGCGTCGGGCGTGGAAACGTATATCGTCGGGGGAACCGGAAATGCGACCGGCAAATTTGAGCCTCATTCCTGGAATATTTCAAAACTTGGCAATTACTACTATTCCATCGACGTGACATGGAATGACTCCTTTAATGCGGAAACCCGGTGGTTTTTATTGGGTAAAACGAACATCAATAAGGACCACAGACCGGATCCTGCAAATTTCAAGACGCCAGGTACAAAGCTTGCAAAAGAGGGAACCTGGCTTGCCGCCAGCAATTTTGTACACGTGTCGGGTGTGTCCGCGTCCTATAAATCGAAGACGGTTCCCAACAACGGCAGGCTGACGCTGGAACTTGGAGGTACGTATTCGATCAGTCTGTCCACATCCAGCGGTTCCAGATACTCCCTGACGTGGTATTCTGGCGATACGAATATTTTTACCGTCAATTCATCCAAAGGCGCCGGAGCCGTCATCAAGGCGACCCCTGTGAAAGCCGGATCCGCAGAGCTGAAAATTTATTCCCCGAACCGAAGGGAATACACCATTCAGGTGCAGGTGCCGGACAAAAAGTTCACCATCAAGTATGAGGCTAACGGCGGAAAGGGAGCGACGATGAAAGATACCGTCGTCCATTACGGACAGAAGGTAACGACCACAAAATGCACATATACGCGAGACGGATACAGCTTTGGCGGATGGTACGTATACAGCGACAGGAAGAAGCAGTACATGTATAAAAGTTCATCCGGAAACCGGTTCATGTCCGACGCCGAAGCCGCCAGACACAAATATCCAAAATTGATTTACTCCAACGGCACCCCGCTGGCCAAAACGACAGACATAGACGGAGATGTCCTCCGCTTTAAAGCCGTGTGGAATGCGCTGCCGTCTTTGAGCAGCGCTTCCGTTACCCTGTCTTCGACAAGCTATACGTATACCGGAAGCGCGATTCAGCCGGGCGTAACGGTGAAACTCGGAAACAAAACCCTCTCATCCGGCAAGGATTACACCGTTTCCTGTTCCAGCAATATCAGTGCGGGAACCGCGACCGTTACCATTACCGGAAAAGGAAACTATACGGGCTCCGCAAAGAAAACTTTTACGATCAAACCCGCCTCTCTGAAGACGGATATGATTTCGGCAATACCGGATCAGACCTGGACAGGCCAGCCGATTGCGCCGTCCGTAACCGTCAGCCATGGCAAAACGCGTCTGATACAGGACAAAGACTATACCCTCAGCTATTCGGGTAACCGGGAACCTGGAACGGCCTCACTGAGCATCACGGGGAAAGGAAATTACACGGGAAGTGCAGTCAGGAAGTTCGAGATTGTTCCTGTCCGCCTGAGTGAAGACATGGTCGGTCAGATCGCTGAGCAAATCTGGACAGGCAGGGAGATTCAGCCGTCTTTAACGGTCCGCAGCCGCGGCGCAGATCTGATTCCAGGTCAGGACTACACCGTAAGCTATGCCAATAACGTGAACGTCGGAACAGCCAGTCTTACCATCCAGGGCACAAACCATTACACAGGAAGCGTAACGCGGACGTTTTCCATCCGAAAAGAGGCGGCCGTGCCGCGCGTCGCCATGTTCCGTCTGTACAATCCAAACTCGGGCGAACACTTCTATACGGCCCAGGAGAGGGAAAAGAACAGCCTGATTCAGGCAGGCTGGACGTATGAGAACATTGGCTGGTACGCGCCGCAAACGTCCCGTACGCCGGTATATCGTCTGTACAACCGCAATGCGGGCGATCATCACTACACGATGTCGGTCAATGAACGCGATCATCTGATCCGCGCCGGATGGACGGACGAAGGCATCGGCTGGTATTCCGATGATGCCCAGGGCGTCCCGCTCTATCGTCAGTACAATCCCAACGCGAAAAGCGGAAGCCATAACTACACGACCGACCCGAACGAAAACGCCTTCCTTGTCCGAAACGGATGGAACGCGGAAGGCATTGGCTGGTACGGCTTAAGATAGCCAGACAGATCAATCCAGTCTTTCTCTTAAACAGAACAAAAAAACAGCGCTTTCCAGGCGGATCCGGACTGCATGTCCTACATGCGTTCCAGCCGCCTCGAAGGCGCTTTTCATTTTTTTGGATGCTGCGTCAGACATAGGCACTTCGGTGAAGGACCTCAAAATCGCTGCAGGACTTAGTCGAGCATCTTATCGTAAGCCTTATCTGCGAAAATCACGATGCCTCTTTGACCGCTGCAATCGAGCGTATATACCGTGCAGCGAATAAATGCTTTCATACAATCTGGATCCATCGAATACTGGAAGACGGCATCGTCTCCCTCTTTCCAGTAAAACCCGCTTTCTTCGTCGATATTGTTTCGAATGGGTCTGGCTGTTTCCTCCCTGACCGGGCTGTATGGCAAACGCATGGAAATCAATTCCGGAAGTGCCGGCCGCACGAATTTCAAATTCAGAGTCGCCATCCGGCTTTCCCCGCTTCAGGCCAGATTCCATGAACAGTACGTCACGGAACGCCAGAGAACGGACAAAATTGAAAACGATGCCGTTTCGATCCTGGTCATAAACTAAAGGCTGCAGCCTGTCCTGATCTTCTGCATGTTCAAAGTCTAAACTGAAAGAGCGATTGAACGCCTCCAGCAGTCGAGCGCGGCGGCTGGAATAGAAATAAAACGGCGAAGAACTGCTGCCATAATTCATGGTGCTGCCAGGCATCCCCATAAGACAGCCATAATAGTCTTTTGCCGGCATATGCAGATCTTTGACTTCAAATTCGCAGAACATATACAGGGCGATGGCGCGCATTTCCTCACACAGCCTGTCCTTATATTCATGCCGCGCCTTCGTATCCAGTATCTGCAGAGGAATAAATCCGTCGAAAACGGTTCCTTCCTCGCTGGCCGTCCAGCGGGCACCCAGCGTGCGGCTTAAAGCCTCGAGAAAAGCCTGTTCATTTTCCTTTGAAAAATGGTCAGCCGGTTCGATCTTCAGATCGTCCAGCCCTTCGCTTCGAGCATCCGCATCGTCAATCAGGTGCGTATGCGTAAAGTACTGGAATCGTATGCGTCAGAAAATTCCAGCGGATACTTTTCACGGATCTGGTCGAAAAGTGCGATCCGACGGCTGAATTCATTTATGTTGTAGTCTGCCGAAAAGGTTTTCCGCTGTTCCGGTCAATACTGAGAGGCCCTGTCCTTTGACGATTTCAGCAGATCCACAAACTCCCGGATCCATTCCTTGAGTTTCGGATCCTGAAATAGCGGTCATAAAAGGGTTCAGGATGCTCCAGTTCTTTCTCAAACATTTCTGAGTAAGCTGTCATCTGCTCTTTCTGACTGTTTACGAGTCTTGTGGTTCAGTGACGAGTCGGCCTGGACTCCAAAGCGTTCAGACATTCCTGATCGCTTCCCTTTGTCCAGGTTTCCACCAGACCTGAGCCAACCAGGCCTGCAAGCGCGACAGCCGCCGCCAGCCCTGCCAGCAGAATCCATTTCGTTCTGGATTTCGTTCTGGGCGCAGACGGCTGGGAAGTATCCGATCCAGAATCGGACTGCGCACTGGGAATCGGCCTGGATGGCAAAGGCGGAGGCGGCAGCAGGAAAGAAGCAGAGGATTCACTGAAAGCAGAACCTGGATCGAGAGGATCCGTATTTGTCTGCAGGAAAAGCATGGGTTCGATAAGATAGGACTGAACCGATAAATCCGTCTGCTCAAAGAAAGAGCGATGGACAAGAAAGCCATAAGCCAGAGAGGGGATCCGAATGAAAGGTGTAATTTTCGATTTTAATGGAACGCTGTTTCTCGACCACGACAAGCATGTCAAAGCGTGGAACCAGATCAGTCTCGAACTGCGAAACCGTCCGGTGACACAGGAAGAACTCGTTTTGCATATGAATGGAAAGCCGAATGTGCAGATCATTCGCTACCTCAATAACGGGAAAATCGACCCGGCAAGGGAAGAGCAGCTCTCCCAGCGCAAGGAAGCGCTGTATCGCCAGTACTGCGCAGAAGATCAGGCGTCTTTTCATCTGATCGAAGGCAGCGAAGCGCTGTTTGATGAACTGACCCGGCGCGGCATTCCCTTTACGATCTGTTCTGCTTCCATCTGGGAAAACATCGAGTTTTTCGTTCGCAGCTTTCATCTCGATCGCTGGATTCGAGAGGAAAATATCGTCTACGATGACGGAACATACGTAAATAAAATCGCCATGTTTGAGCGGTCCGCCGAAATTCTCGGCCTTCCGTTAGAGGAACTGACCATTCTGGAAGATTCTGTGGCGGGAATAAACAGCGCGATTGAAAGCGGCTGTCAGGATGTGCGGCTGCTGGATTCGTCGCATATTGCCTCACAGATGGCCGGCAGAAAACAGATCCGTCAGGTCGTGCATTCCATGAAGGAGATCCGCATTGATCTGCCAATCGAAGCCATTCCATCCGAAAAGGAGAACGATTAAGGAAAATCGATTAAAGAAAAGCAATAAAAACGATCGGCGATAGAAAGCCGATCGATCAGAAATATGGGGAACGGTACGATCCGTTCCCGTTTTTTTAATGGCATTATTGGGCGTAATCGCCGCCGTCCACGCCAAGATATTCTTCCAGGCAAAGACCGCTTTGCGCGATGGCCTGCGCTTTGTCGCCGATATAGCGCAAATGCCAGGGCTCCGCCTGATAGCCGGTAATTCCTTCTTTTCCTTCCTGATAGCGAACGATGAAACCATACTTCCAGGA
>NZ_JBKXLD010000083.1:0-10412 GCF_047010065.1 Allobaculum sp. | reverse complement strand
GTGTAGAACTGAGTAGAGTAGTCTTTCAGCTTCGGATCATCGACAACGATAACTTCATCAGCACCGTGAGCGATGACGTCAGCTGCTTTGTCTTTTACGTTTTCGCCAAGGAGAACGCCGACTACTTTGTAGCCGAGTTCCGGAGAAGCATCAACGAGTTCACGAGCTTTGTTAATCAGTTCGTAGCCGACTTCCGCAGGCTGGGAATTTTTCTGTTCTACAAATACGTAAATATCTTTGTAATCTGGAAATGTAGCCATGACAATCCTTTCTACTTCTTGATCAGCTGTTTCTCGTTGAGAGTTTCAGCGATTTTCTTACCTGTTTCTTCAGCGGACAGGTTGAAGGTTTCCGTTTCAGCCGTTACATCCTTTGTGAATGTGCGGTAAACCTGGGTCGGAGATCCGGCCAGACCGATCTGGCTGAGCGGAAGATCTGCAGCGAGATCATCGTAAGTCATGATGACAACCGGCTTGTTGAAGGAATCAACAATGTCGTTGCAGTTCATGTAGCGAGGCTTGTTCATGCCGGAAAGCGTAGTGATTACAGCCGGCAGTTTAACAGCGACGATCTGTTCTTCATCTTCGAGAGATTTTCTTACGCGAACATGATCCGGAGCAACTTCGAGAATTTCATCTACATAAGTTACCTGGGGCAGGTTCAGACGTTCAGCGGTCTGCGGACCAACCTGAGCGGTATCGCCGTCAATCGCCTGACGTCCGGCAATGATCAGGTCATAGCCGATTTTGTCGAGCGCAGCAGCAAGGGTGCGGCTGGTTGCGCAGGTATCTGCACCGCCAAGACGACGGTCAGTCAGAAGGTACGCTTTGTCAGCGCCGCGGGCGATGGCTTCCTGGAGCATCCCGGCAGCCTGAGGTGGACCCATGGAGAGGACTTCAACGACTACATCGTCCGATTTGTCTTTCAGAGCAAGAGCTGCTTCCAGACCGGCGAGGTCATCGGGGTTGATGATGGAAGGTACGCCGTCACGAACGAGGGTTCCGGTTTTCTTGTCGACTGTAATTTCGGTTGAGTCAGGTACCTGTTTAGCTAATACAACAATTTTCATAGTATCCCGTTTTCCTTTCCACTAGCGAAGCGCTGCGCCGGAGATAACCATGCGCTGAACTTCGGATGTTCCTTCGTAGATCTCAGTAATCTTGGCATCGCGGAACATTCTTTCAACTGGCAGATCGCGGGTATAGCCGTAGCCGCCCATCAGCTGGATGCACTTTGTGGTAACTTCCATAGCTGTTTCTGCAGCAAAGAGCTTGGCTTCAGCAGCCAGTACGGAATAAGGTTTGCCTTCTTCTTTGGCCATAGCTGCGCGGTAAACGAGCATCTTGGCTGCATCAATGCGAGTCTGCATGTCAGCAATGACAAACTGTGTGTTCTGGAATTTAGCGATCGGACGTCCGAACTGCTTCCTTTCCTTAACGTATTTAATGGTTTCTTCGAGAGCACCCTCGGCAATGCCAAGAGCCTGCGCTGCGATACCAATACGTCCGCCGTCGAGTGTGGACATGGCAACTTTGAAGCCTTTTCCTTCACCGCCCAGAAGGTTTTCCTTAGGAATGCGAACGTTGTTGAAGATCAGCTCGGAAGTCGCGGAACCGCGGATACCGAGTTTCTTTTCGTGCTGTCCAATGGTGAAGCCCGGAGTATCCTTTTCAACGATGAAAGCGGAAATACCCTTGTTTCCCTTGGACTTATCGGTCATGGCAAAAATGATATAGACATCAGCTTCGCCAGCGTTGGTGATAAAGATCTTTGTTCCGTTGAGAACGTATTCGTCTCCGACCAGAACGGCGGTTGTCTGCTGACCGGCAGCATCGGTACCGGCGTTTGGCTCGGTCAGACCGAATGCGCCAAGCTTTTCACCGGAAGCCAGCGGACGAAGGTATTTTTCCTTCTGTTCCGGCGTACCGTACTGAGCGATCGGCCAGGTACCCAGGGAGGTGTGTGCAGAGAGGACTACGCCTGTAGTAGCGCAGGTTTTGCTGAGTTCTTCGACTGCCAGAATGTAGGACAGATAATCGGCGCCAGCTCCTCCGTATTCCCGTGGATAAGGAATTCCAAGCATTTTTGCCTGACGAAGAATTTCAACGTTTTCTTTTGGAAAGCGTTCTTTTTCGTCGACATCAGCAGCATTGTCTTTGACTTCTGCCTGTGCAACTTCCCGGAACAACTTCTGCATCAGTTTCTGTTGTTCTGTTAAATTGAAATCCATAAAAATGAAGTTCTCCTTTCTCTTCAAATAGAACTTAGGATCCAGGACAAAGACGTACGAAAACGTACCCGTTCTTTGTACTAAGCACAATAATAGCCCTTTCCAAAGTACTGTCAATTTCAAATGTGAATACTTTCACACGTCAGCACAAAAGTGTGGGAGCTCTTCCGGTATTTAAAATCTGTCAATTCCTTTACATAAAAGGCCTACCTAAAGGGAATCAGACATGCCCTTGACCAGAATGGCCCGAAGCGGGCAAAATATACCCACATTTCTGCGGTCCACCTCCATGATATCGCTTTCATTTTGCATTTTGTTTATTAATTCAGAATTTAACCCGTTTTTTTCAATGTTTTCCGTTTCGCTCCATCCCACAATTTCGTATTTTCCATCCGATTCGAACAGCTTTCTTCTTCGAAAAGGAACGCCTCAAACGGTCAGGCTGCCTGACAAAACGCTGTATTTCGTTTTGCTTCGGTTCACTCACTCCCCTGTTCTTCTGGGAACACTTCTTACGGATTGCGCCTCCCGTTCACTCGCTGTCCTCATTCAGAATTGCTTCGCAGTGAAGAAAGCAGCCCATACAGCGTCCATATACAGACAGATCGGCTATAACAGATCACCAATATAAGATCGTCTATATAAAAGAGACTGGATCGGACTCTTCTCTATACGATGACTGACAGACCATACTCGTTTTCCGGATTCGCCGCGCCCGCAGGATCCGGTTTTCTTTTCCCTGTTTTGGGTTTGCGTGCCTCTATGCTTGCGTGCTCCTCTATATGGGAAAGCCATTTTGTGGATCAGCCCGTCAGGAAGTTGCGAGTTCTCTTTTCTTCTTCCGTTGCCGGGCATTCGAATCTGCCGGTCAATTTTCTGTTTCTCCTGGACATGATCCTGTATGTGATCTCACTCTTATACGGGAGTTCAGATCCAGTCGTTCCCTTTAAAGTGCCTGCTCGGAAAATCTTCTGAGAATTTGTGACATCTGGCTGAAATCCCTTTCGGTTCAGAGCGTCACCAGGCGGCTTTTCCCCTCTGGTCTGAGCGCTCGGTCAAAAATGATGGTTTAGAAACTGGGGCTCTCTGATAAGATAAAGACAGATTCAAACAGTCCGCACGTTTGTTTTCCTGCTCGATCCGGTCCTTTCGAAGGCCAAAAACAAGGCAATTCGGCTTTCTTTTTAAATTGAAAGCGGTTCACGATCTGGGAAGGCGAACAATCGCGTCGGAATCCGGGAAACTGTGATTTCTTTCACAAAACGGTTTGATATTCCTTCGCGGGTGGGCTAGTATGAAATCGCAAATCTCGTAAGAGTAGAAAGAGGTCATTCGTAATGAGTGAAAAAGCTTATATCGTTGGCGCAAAACGTACCGCCATCGGAACATTCATGGGCTCTCTGAAAAATGTAACCCCTGCTGATATGGGTGCTACCGTTCTGAAAGCAGCTCTTGAACAGGCAAATGTAAAACCAGAACAGGTTAACGAAGTAATCATCGGTAACGTAATTGGTGCCGGACTTGGCCAGAACATCGCACGTCACATTTCTATCGATGCTGGCATTCCTAACACAGTTCCGGCACATTCCATCAACATGGTTTGCGGCTCCGGTCTTGAAGCTGTAATCGAAGCAGCCATCCGTATTCGTGCTGGATGGGGAAGCATCTTCGTAGCCGGCGGTGTTGAAAACATGTCCGCTGCTCCTTATCTGATCTCCGGCAAAAACCGCCAGGGCGTTAAGATGGGCAACCAGACAGTTGTTGACTCCATGATTTACGATGCGCTGACAGATGCTATGAACAACGTTCACATGGGCGTAACCGCTGAAAACATTGCGAAGAAATACAACATCACCCGCGAACAGCAGGATGAATTCGCTTTCGCCAGCCAGGAAAAAGCACTTGCTGCTATCGCTGCTGGAAAATTCAAAGATGAAATCGTTCCAATCGAAGTTAAAGAACGCAAGAAAACCGTTATCTTCGATACCGACGAACATCCAAGAAAAACTTCCATGGAACTCCTTGCTAAACTGAAACCTTCCTTCATCAAAGACGGAACCGTTACAGCCGGCAACGCATCCGGAATCAACGACGGGGCTTCCATGTGTATCGTAGCCAGCGAATCCGCTGTAGCTGAAAACAACCTGAAACCAATCGCTGAAATCGTTGCTTTTGGTCAAGGCGGTGTTGATCCTCTGACAATGGGCCTTGGTCCTACCCCGGCTATCCTGCACGCTCTTGAAAATGCAGGCATGACTCTGGATCAGATGGAACTGATCGAACTGAACGAAGCCTTCGCTTCTCAGTCCCTTGGCGTAATCCACGAACTGGTTGAAAAGACTGGCATCGATCGCGAAGCTCTCATGTCCGTTACCAACGTAAACGGCGGCGCTATCGCTCTTGGTCACCCAGTAGGCGCTTCCGGAAACCGTATCCTCGTTTCCCTGATCTACGAAATGGCTAAACGTCACCTCACTTATGGTCTCGCTTCCCTCTGCATCGGCGGCGGCATGGGTGTTGCTGTAATCGTTAAAATGGTTTACTAAGAAGATCTGAATTCAAATCTTCAGCCGGATCCTGGATCCGGCTTTTTTCATGTCCTGTTTTCGTGAAAACAAAGGGTTTGCGGTTTCTCTTTCCCTTCGAAATTTCCAGGCACTTCAAAAGAAAAGCGTCAGACGATGTTCTCTTTTCCATCGTCTGACGCTCTGGAAAGTTTCCTGTGCAGGACTTTCCGATCCATCTGTTTCTCTTTATATAAAGTGATTCGTATCTTTGGCTGTCTGCTGTTTCGCCCTTTCCTTACAGACCTCCCGTTTTACGCCTGAAGACCAAAGCAGAGGCATCCGCTGCGATCGGCGTCATCCAGAATAACTGGATCGTAGCTGCAGTGGCTCATCGACCAGAGGGCATTCAGCCTGGAAACTTTCTGTGCATCTTCTGCAATCATTTCCTGACTGAGAATGCCGTCCTCTTCGGTTTCTCTGGCGTGATTCCAGCTTTTTTCCTGCAGGATGTGAAGTCGAAGTTCGCTTTCATTCCAGGATCCATACGTTGCCAGAATCGAGTTCAGAATACCCAGAACGTTTTTGGTCATTTTTGGTGCAGCAGGAATCCATCGGCCCGAATGGACTCCGGTATGAGAGCAGTTCTCACAAAGAACGCCGTCATCGGTGCAGCGGAAGGTGCAGGGAACAAGACCTTCTCCAAAAATGCAGGTGCTTTCCCGTGTAGCAAGATACAGGAGGTTGTGAATTCTCTGTGCGCTGGGCAGTTCGCCTTCAGCGCTGCGAATGTTTTTAGCAAGGTAGCAGGCACAGTCGCAAACCTGAACGGAACGTGATTTCATATCAATAAAATAAACCGAAACACATCGAATTCCAATAATGCTGTGGAAATGTACCCGGTTTCCTGGCAAAGTTTAACGCGTCCTTAATGTAATGCGCTTTCACACAGGCTGTACATAAGCCATTTTTGCGTGCTCACGCAACAGGTTACGCAATTTTTTAATCCGTTTTGGATAAGCTTTTTCATCATTTTGATCATATCGATTCAATCTTCAGAAACATCGTGATTTTGCACGTCCGAGCGGGCTTGACTCCCCTTCTCTTATGCAGGCTCCCCTCTTCAATATATGGAAAAGACCAGCTCGATCGAATCCGATTTTGAGATCCGAAAGAACTGGTCTTTTTATAAAGCGGCTTGTAAAGCTCCTTTCTTCTATTTCATTTTGGACGGATTTCCTTCGGCCTTCGCATTGGATGGCAAGGATAGAAATCCAGCCGTCGGGTTTACTGAACGGATTTCAAATTGCTGAGCGCATTTACGGATGGAACTTTACGCAGAGCGAGCAGCGCCTGATTGAGCGTTTTGGCACTCTGATCAATTTCACTCTGTCTTTGCGGATTTTCCAGAACCGACCTGGCCTGTGTGCATTTTTCGTCAAAGTTCTGATCCTGATTTATATAGAGGCCGTTTAGAGCATCGGCTTTCTGGAGTGCCGCATCCAGAAGATCCGTGATGAGCGTCGGTTCCGGTTCTGGATCCGTTTCGCTGTACAGACCGTCTGTAATTTTCTGGGAATGGGTCTGATTCAGACATTCCGTCGAGAAAATCACATCGCGCATTTCGCCTTTAAAGCCGTTGATTACGGTCGCGATATTGCTCCCGTTGTAATAACCGCCAAGCGTCAGCTGATTCAGGCCGGCCAGCGTGGAGAAGAAGCCGGCATTGCCAGCTCCGGAAAAGGCCTGAACTTCCTTACCGTCGATATACCAGGTAAAGGTTCGATCCGGACCGGAAGTGCAGACGAGAACGACGTTATGCCACTGTCCATCGCCAAGATCTTCCGTGTTTCCATCGGCTCTGGTGTGGGCCAGATCCGGGCGCAGCGACAGCTTGCCCTGCAGCGGGCGAAGGGAAATCGAATGGCGATTCATTTGACCGCCGCCTGTCTGGATCAGGCTAGTCGTTGTACCCGCTTCTTTTCCATAGACAAGCGCCATGGAATCTGTTGCTGCATCCGTCTTAAAGCGGAAGAAGAGACTTCCTGCATTCATGGCTTTTACACTATCGGCCTGATCGGAAAGATCGATCAGCGTCTGACCGTCAAACGTCTGGCCAGAAAGGGCTTCGTAGACTTGGGCACTGGCTTTATAGGCCTCCATGCCGGTTTTCACTTCTCTGGCCTGGGATGTCTGTTCTTCTCCATCGTTCCAGCGCAGTTTGTAAAACCAGGTCTGATCCGGTTCAACTTGGTCTGTATACGATCCGGACTGTACGGTTTCGATTTCCGCATACGTTCCGTTTAAGGAAGACGAGCGAAGAATCGTGACGGATGCGTTTGTCGGATTTTCAAACTCGAGTACCGCCTGTGCATAGCCGCCTTCGGCTTTGGAGAATACGATATTCGCAGGCTCCGTCTTCGATGGAATTTCCACTGTGGCCGGCGTATACGTCGTAACGGTCGCATCGGTCGTCGCAATCTTCACGTTCACGACGGCGGATTTTCCTGCCGGAAGATTTGTAAAACGAAGGGTCGTCCTGTCGTCTGGACTCGCAATATCATATGTTTTCGTCCACGAAAAGCCGGCTGCCGTTACGGTAACTTCCGCTGTACCTGCCGTTTTTCCGGGATCGACCAGAGCGGTCAGATCCAGAGACAGTTCGCCAATCCCGGTCTGGCAGACCGGCTGCCTGTCGGACTGCGCACTTTTCTGGTTCATCTTGTACTGCAGACGACAGATTGGACTGGACGTGTCGTAAATTCCCATGGCCCGGGTCAGATCATCAAACATGACTTTATGCCCGATTCCGTTGGGGTGGAGACCATCGCTGTTCAGATTACCGGTTCCGCCCTGATTGGCATTCGTCTGTCTGGCCATCGCCGCCTCCCAGGTTGTGGCATGATCGGCAAGAATATAGTTTTCTTCCTGGGCGACTTTTCGCACTTTGGCGATATACTGTTTCAGATTGCCGCGCCCGGAAGCTGTGGTGACGTTACAGGCCCGGAGAATGATTTCCACATCCGGATTCTGCTTTTTGATAGTGGCGAGATTTTCCTTAAGCTGCGCTTCGAACACGTCCGGTGTAATACCGGATGCCGCGCAGTCGTTCATTCCAAGCATGACGATCGCCACATCGGGAACATACGATTCGATGCGTGCTTTTTTATGGGGATCGCTCAGCGTATCCTGGGCAATCGCACCGCTCACGGCCGTATTGAGAATCAGATCGTCTGGTCGATTCAGTCCGTCCGGCGCGTGCATGTATTTATCAAAGAGCTGAACGATCGTATCGTAGCCGCGGGTATGACGGCATCCATGAGTAATGGAATCGCCATAGAAAATCCAGTTCAGCTTTTTGTCCGATTTCAATAAATCCCGAATCCGTTTCTGGGTATCGGAAAGTGCTGTTTCTTCGGGCAGCGTCGACTGACGTTTTAACGAGGCCTCTCCTTTCGAAATCGAATAAGCAGGCAGCTCTGCCGTTCCATCTTCCGAAATCAGGCGCAGCGTCCATGAGCCATCCTTTACAGGAAGCGAAACGGATGCGTTCGCCTGAACGGGTGTACTCAGCTCTACTTCCCCATTTTCCGCATGCAAAATCCAGTCGGATCCGCCAAGAACGTCGGACGAAGCGAGGGTTAGTTCAAGCGAAGCATTTTCAAACGAGGCCTGAAGGGCTTCCTTGCCATTGGCTAAATCATGGTAGGCGGGCTGATCCACGGGAATGCAGTCATCGAGGTTTCCGGCATTGTAGTCGCTGGTCGTCGACTGTCCTGTCGCGTTTTCCAGAATTCTGGCGATTTCAAAATGACCATAGCCATTGAGCTGATCGTCTGCATTCAGGCAGGTCGATTTGAACGTATCGGTATTGGTATGCGTATACTGATCGACCACAAACACGTTCTGCGCATTTGGTTCGGCACCCAGATCCGCTGCAAAATGCGTCTGAATCAGATCAGCGATTTCTTTTGCGGCTGCATTTTTCTGGGCATCCTTGCAGGCGTGCGGCGTCTGAATCACCAGATAGCCGTTGGAAGGAATAGCGTTTTTCAGCGATGTCAGCGCCGTTTGATAGCTGTTTTTCCAGACATTTTTATCCGGTGCAGCCACATACTCCTGAATGTCTTCGATTCCAGCAGTGTAAACGATCGTTCTGGCGTGGAAAGCATTCTGGCTGTCCGGCAGTGCAGATACGGTATCCGAAAGCGTATTTCCCGTTTTACCCGCATTGGCGACAAAGTGCGAATGCCCTATTTTTAAAGGTTCGATAGCTGTGGACATCTGTCTGGGCTTTTCCCAGCGGGCGTATTCTTCAAAGTGATACACAAAACTGCGCAGGCCCTGTACATGCTCGTAATTGGCAGCAACTTCCTCTCCTCCGACAAACATCCACGTATTGCCGATTTCATCGAGCGAGAACATGTCTTTTTTAAACCGGCTCTGTTCAGCCGACGTGAGGGCATTGGCCTGGGCCGTCGTCAGCGCTTCAGAAGAGATTGCAACCTGAGAAATTTCTCCTTTAAACCCTTCATAGACCGTATCGGCTGGTTTGTAGCCGCCAATCTGCAGCCGGTCCGCATTCACAAGTCGGGTAAAAAGCCCTTTGAACGCTGCCTGGGAATAACTGAGAACGCTCACCCCATCCACGCTGACGCCAAACGTCGGATTGTCGGCGCGGCTGGTCAGAACGAGCGTGTGCCACTGACCATCTCCATAGCCGCTTCCGTTTGTCGCTTTGGCTCCTCCGGTCAGATCCGCACGAAGTTTATGCGTACCGTTTCGATAATCGAGGGCCAGATAGAAAATCTTGTCGGTTGAATACGAAGCGTTTGTATTGCTCATATCTTCCGGATTGGCACAATTGTGATACGTCAATAGATGGCGCAGCGCCGAATCGGTCGCGTTTTCCGATTTGAAGCGAATGTAAACGGATCCTTCTTCCAGATTTTTTATGGAACCGATCGAATCGCTCAGATCGACCACTCTGGTACCGTCAAATACCGATTCGCTTTCGTTCAGTGCTTTGTTCAGTACGCTCTGATGCAAATAGGCTTCCTTGCCCGTGGAAGCTTCGATGGGCGTGCTGCTGATTTCGCTGCCTTTTTGAAGCTTGTAAAAATACGTCGTTTCCGTCTGAACCATTGTATCGATCCAGATCGATTCTGTCGTTTCCCCGATGGAAACATACGAACCGTTTTCGCTGTCCGCACGCAAAATGGAATACGTATTCGTATCGTCTTCTGCCCGGTCGATCGCAATCTGTACCTGGGCATATCCGCCTTTGGCCTCAATTGCCGGAAGTGTTTCCTGCGCGGCCGGACGGGTATTCGTTTTTGTTTGTGTATGTACCGCCGACGGGATCGCTTCGGCCGCAAGAACCTGAGTCATGGACGATCCGAGGGCTGTGCAGCTCATGGAAAGCGCCAGCGCCAGGACTGAAAATTTCGTTCGAGCTGTTTTTCTGTTCATAGAAATCTCCTTCTCTTTTCGTAAGAGCGGATCCAGTGCGTCAATTTTGGAAATCCGCCAAAGATAAACCGATTATAAAAGAGAGAAGAAACCGTTTTCGCAAAGTTTTCAAAAGTTACACACAGATTTTTTATTCGAATCATTGCCGTTTCAAACGTAAGCGTCAAATAAAAGACGGGTATTTTCTCGACCGCCTCCTTGGGATA
>NZ_JBKXLD010000082.1:0-10519 GCF_047010065.1 Allobaculum sp. | reverse complement strand
ATCCCGGAAATCGCCTGCCCAGAGGCTGGATCGATGCCGCGCAAAAAGTCGAAGAAATCCAAACGGGAAAGGATCCCGAAAATGAAGGGGAAGAATATCCTTCCGCTTCTTCGAAATGGATCGTTCTGGATTCCGTTCTGGCCGGGCAGATGCTCGATAAACGCGCTGCCTTCTTTCCTGAATCGAGTGCTCTGCAGAGGATGGAACAGCTGGCCCTGCTGGATGCTTCGCTGGCTTCAAACGTCCTGCTCGAAACCATTGCCCAATGGGATACGAAACTACAAGACCAGACGGAAGACTGACCGTCTGGTTTTTGTTTTGCCAAGTTTCGATGAGCAGATCCTGGCGAGGAGGACGCTTGAATTTGAAACCGGGAAGCAGGAAAGGATAAAGAAAAGCCGGTCACATGGACCGGCCAGACTTTTAAAGGGACTGGGAAATCGAGCAGAACACAAGGAAAAAGGGTTTATCGATTAAGCGCCGACGAGTACGACTTCCTTAAGTTCCGGGAATTCATCCAGCAGAAGCAGACGGATTCCCGTCGAGAAATCTTCACCGGCCATCATGCATCCGGCGCACGCACCCAGGAAGGTGACGTAGGCGATGCCGTCTTCGTCAATGCCCAGCAGCTGCACGTCGCCGCCGTCCATCTGAATGTACGGACGAATCTTTTCGACAATGCCTTCGGCGCGTTCTTCCCAGACGTTGCGCTGTTTGCGGGTCAGCTTTTCGCCTTCCGCAAGCGGATGAATTGTATAGGTGCCGTCGTCTTCGCTGACGACTTTATGCTCAGCCGATGCGGCAGCGTCTTCTGCGCTGGCGTTTTCACTGGCTTCTGCCTTCGCGTTTTCTGTATTTTCTTCAACGGATTCGGCTGCTTTGGGAGCAGCTTCCGTTTTTACTTCTTTTTCATCGGATTGAAGATCTTTTGTTTCGGACATGACAGTTCCTTCCTTTCCTTAAAAGACTGAATCATTGGATCATAAAAAAGATTTTAATCCCAAACTGGATTCCGGTTCAAAAAACTCTTTGAATGGATTTGGGCGAAAGGGGCGGTGTGACTGAATTGCCGGGTCTACATGGACCAGAGAAAGACTGGGGCCATAAGAAAGGGAATGAGCAGACCGAGAATAAAGCCGCCGACGACTTCGACAATTTTGTGACCAAGAACCGTCTTGAGTTTCTGCGTATAGAGCGGGCTGTTTAAAGAGAGCGTGCCTGAAGAGCGAAGATCCTTGATCAGCTCCTGAGTCAGTTCAATATTCTTGCCCGTGTAATAGCGAACATGGCACGCGTCGTACATGACGATCAGGGAAAATACTGCGGTAACCGCAAAGAGAGCGGAGTTGAAGCCTTCCTGCATGCCAATCGCAATCGACAGAGCGGTCACGGTTGAAGAATGCGAGGAGGGAAATCCGCCGGACGCAATCGCCTGACTCCAGTCCCATTGACCAGTACGGAAATAATGTACCGGAATTTTGAGAATCTGCGCGAGAAAGGCGGAAAACAGCGCGGTCAGCAGCGGGAAAAGAGATGAAGGAAGCATAATTTCTCCTCACGGCTCATCATGAACCGCTTTTATTGTACCCGCTCTGAAAAAATGCGGACGTTTTTTGCGCAGGTGCTCTTCGGCAGGCTGAGGGCGCTTTCCTTTGTTTTGAAAATGGTATACTACCCGTGTCAGTCAGGAGGAAAAAATTTTGATTAAACTTGATCTGTCTCACGCAAAACTGAACGAGTCCTGCTCAGCCTGGAAAGACCAGGTTGCCATGTACGACAAACAGCTCGTCGAAGGTACCTGCAAAGGCAACGACTTCATCGGCTGGATGACCTGGTTCGAAGACTATGACCGCGATGAATTCGCCCGCATCAAAGACTGCGCAAAGCGCATTCAGAAAAACAGCGACGTTCTCGTTGTCTGCGGCATCGGCGGAAGCTATCTCGGCCCGCGTGCTGCAATTGAAATGATCAACGGTCTTTACCCCGAAGACCAGAAAGTAGAAGTCATCTACACCGGAAACACTTTCTCTTCTACCTACATTGCTCAGGTGATGAACTACATCAAGGACAAACGCGTAACGGTAAACGTTATTTCCAAGTCCGGAACTACGACCGAAACATCCATCGCGTTCCGTATTCTTGAACAGTTCATGCACGAAAAATACGGAGATGAAGCGAAAAACCGCATTGTCGCAACGACCGACCGTGCCTGCGGCACCCTCAAAACGCTTGCCGACAAAAAAGGCTACGAAACCTTTGTCATCCCAGATAATATCGGCGGACGCTTCTCTGTAATTACTCCAGTCGGTCTGCTTCCAATCGCCGTTGCTGGCATCAGCATCGATGATCTGATGAAAGGTCTCGCTGACGGCATGAAAGAATACGGCGACGCCGATGTCGACAAGAACCCGGCTTACCAGTATGCCGTTGCCCGCCGCATTCTGCAGAACATGGGCTACGATGTAGAACTTTTCGTAGAATACGAACCGCAGATGCAGAAAGTCGCTGAATGGTGGAAACAGCTCTTCGGCGAATCCGAAGGCAAGGACGGTCTGGGTATTCTCCCGGATTCCGCTGTCTTCTCGACCGATCTGCACTCCCTTGGCCAGTTCGTTCAGGACGGCAAGAAAGTTCTGTTTGAAACGAACCTGTACGTCGATCAGCCAGCCCTCGACATCACCTTCCCGCACGATGACGAAAACCTGGACAACATGAACTATCTCGCCGGCAAGAGCATTGACTGGGTCAACAAGATGGCTGCCAAAGGCACCCTGCAGGCCCATGAAGTGACCGGAAATGTTCCAAACATTCTCATGACTATGCCAGGCATGACCGCTTACGATTTCGGCAACATGTGCGCCTTCTTCTTCAAGGCCATCGCTATGACTACGCTGCTCAACGGATCCAACCCGTTCAACCAGCCAGGCGTTGAAGTCTACAAGAAGAACATGTTCAAACTGCTCGGCAAAGAATAGTCGAGAGTTCAGGCAAGCGCGTTTCCATTTCGAAAACCCGTTTTGATTCCCCAGAGATGAGCAGACTGTCTTCAGTTCGCTCATTTTTTTTGCGCTTTCTTAAAAAGACAGCCGGATCCAGGAAGGATGCGTTCGATCCGGACGCAGAAAAGCGCAAAATGGAAATCCGGCAGGGCTGCTTTCAAAAAGCCGGCCTAAGCGCGGGTTCAGCGAATGGAAAACGTCAAAAGTATGGAATACGTTTGACATAAAATACAACGTGACATGTAAAAATAAACAATCTGCCCATTTTCCTCCTTTACCGGGTATATGTTGGATACGTATTGCCCGGCTATGGATTTGACAATCCGGAAAATGTGCAGATTTTTCCTTTGGGTAAGGCAGAACAGGCATCTTCGAGGACTTCGAAGAATATGCCCTTTTTGTGAACTGCAGGATCACGAATGACAGTCCGGGAATACAGAGAGGAAAAGGAGAAGAAAGGATGAAGAAAAGGAAAATGCCGCTTGCCGAATGGCTGTCGATTAAAGTGGCGAAAAATCCGTCGCAGGTCGTACTGGCGATCATTTTGCTGTTCAACGTGATTTTCTTTCTGGTCGCCGCTCTGATCATCGACAACCTGGCGCTGCCGGGAACGGAAACGCTTGGCTTCTGGGAGTCGCTCTACTATTCCGTCATGATGGTACTCGATGCGGGCAACGCGGATACCGTTGTGGATATGGCGACCGGATCCAAGAAAGTTCTGGCGGTCGTATGCATTGTGCTTGTCATCATCGGCATGGTGATTTTTACCGGCGCCGTGATCGGTTACATTACCAACTACATTTCCGACTTTGTGGACAACTCGCGTACGGGAAATCATGCACTGAACATTTCCGGTCATCTCGTCATTCTGAACTGGAATAACCGGGCTTCGGAAATTATCAACGACCTGCTGTTCTGCCCGACTCCGCAAAAAGTTGTCGTTCTGACCGACGGTCAGGTGGAAGAGATCAAAAAGGAAATCAGCGAACGCATACAGGATACGATTTACCGGGAAAATACCAGGCTGCACAGAAAATGCCAGAAAATGGGATGGCTGGAAGGGAATATGTATTACCGGCGCAACCGGATTTATGACAATCTGACGGTGATCGTTCGGCAGGGCGATGTCTTTTCTTCCAAGCAGCTCAACGATATTGCCTTAAAGCACGCCCGTGGGGTCGTCATTCTCGTCAATGACACAGCAGGGCGCGTATGCAAGTTTGAACAGAGAGATCTGGAACAGGAAAAGCAGAAAGGCAATCCGCAGATCATCAAGACGCTTATGCAGGTAGCGGACATCACATCCAGTCAGGAATCGGATGACGATCAGAAAATTATTGTCGAAATTTCCGATCCCTGGACGGAAAAGCTCGTAGAAAAAATCATTCATTACAAACAGGTGCGGGGCAAATGCAATATCGTACCGATTCGCGTCCACGAAGTGCTCGGCCGCATTCTCTCCCAGTTCTGCCTGATGCCTGAACTCAATAAGGTCTATACCGAACTGTTCTCCAACCAGGGAACTACGTTTCAGGTCGAGGAGCGAACGGTGTTTGATGATCCAGCCTATATCAGCGAATATCTGCCGTCCCATCCCTGCGCGATTCCGCTCAGTTCGATGGACTCCGGCGGCCGTCATTATTTCTTCTATTCGGCTTCGGATGAGAAGTACATGAAAGTCACCGAACCGGCCCGGAAATGCCATGTCACGGCTAAACTCAATCCCGATTACTGGATTGAGCAGAAAAACGTCATTATCCTCGGGCACAATTCCAATTAAACTGTACCCCGTAATCTGGACACAAAATAGAGAGTAACCCTGTCCTATGGACAGACAAAACAGAGTGTTCCCCGATTACAGTACAGTTCTTCTTTTTCTAAAACGCTCTCGTGTCTGATCCGTGTAAATGAGACACTACCTGTATCAACTATCCGCTGCAGGAGGTAATCAACATGACACGTCGCCGTTTTACTGATGAGGAGATCAGACTCCTCGAAGCCAATCCCAATACTCAGTTCGTTTCCGATTCCATGATCCGTTTCACCCAGGAATTCAAAGACGAACTCTGGCAGGCTCTTCAAAATGGATCCAGCCCTAAAGCCTTCTTCAGGAATAAGGGGTATGATCCCAAAATTCTTGGAGATTCCAGAATCTATAACGCTGCAGACAGGTTAGCCCGTAAGAAAGCTAAGCAGACCGTTTCTCCAGACCAGTCAAAGGATGTTGAAAGCCTTTCTGCTGAGATCAGAAGTCTAAAAGCAGAGCTGAATGCTCTAAAAAAAATTATCTTACTGGCCAATTCCAGGAAGTAGAGGCACTTGTCATGAATGTACCCAGCAGTAGATTTCGGCTGATTCAGTCAATCTGCAGTGATCCGGATAACCATATGTCTGTCTCTGAGCTCTGCGCCCTGAACAATGTCAGCCGCTCTGGTTATTACAACTGGCTGAAACAGGAAGAAGCCCGGAGAGCCCGTGAAGAGCAGGATCGCAAAGACTTTGAGCTAATTCTTGGAGTGTTTACCTCAAACCGATATCCAAGAGGAGCACAGGGCATTTACATGGGTTTGCAGCACCAGGGGATTACGATGAACCTCAAGAAAATCAGACATCTTATGAAGAAATTCCATCTTGTCTGCCCGATACGTAAGGCAAATCCGTACCGCCGTATGGCCAAAGCACTGAAAACCAGTAATGTCGCACCTGACCTGGTAAAGCGGGAATTTGAGCTGCATGGTCCCCACTCAATCCTTCTGACAGACATTACTTATATCCAGTATTCCGGATCCACCTGCTATCTCTCAACAATTCTGGATGCGTATACCAAGCAGATTCTGGCATGGCGTCTCAGCCCTTCACTGGAAGTGGATTTCGTCATGGAAACGGTCAAAGATCTGATGAAGAACCACGGATCTGAACTTAATACAGACTCCATCATTCACTCCGATCAAGGCTGCCACTATACCAGCTACAGCTTTATTGATCTGGTAAGGAGCCACAAGCTGCGCCAATCGATGAGCCGCCGTGGAAACTGCTGGGATAACGCACCAATCGAGAGTTTTCACGGCCACATGAAGGATGACCTTAAAATCAGAATCAAGGCGATGTCTTCATTCGATGAGGTAAAGGCCGCAATCACAGAATGGCTCGACTACTACAACAACAGACGTTATCAGTGGCAGCTGGCCAGGCTGGCTCCCAACGAGTTTTACCAGTACCAGGTAACAGGTGTATATCCGATTTCCGGAGTTACCGTTCCCTCAGAACACCTGGATTCCTAAGGAGTTCTGAGGGGAAAAATCGGCGGTGCCCCTCCCGGAAGACCCAGTGCAGTTTGCTTAACCAAAAGACCAGTCATTGACCAGAGGTAAAGATACAGATAGTTTTACTCTCTTTTAAATTGTCCTTGACTTGGGGTACCCTTCATACCACTTCTCATACCACTTCCTTTCTGCTTGTTCGAGTTTTTTTAACAGAAGATTCTCCCTTCGCAGAAGTTCATTTTCTGACTCCAGCTGTTTGATTCGTCGTGAAGCCATTTCCTCATTTGTCAGATCCGCTTCCTGCTTTCGCTTTCCTCGATGGTCTTCCAGCGCTTCGTTGCCCTGGCTGGCAGCCTTCCGGACCCAGTTATAAATCTGTGTATACGTGCAGCCAAAATGATGAGCGGTTTTCTGATAATCCTTATCATTTTCAAGACACCACTTTACCGCTTCGATTTTCTGCTCTTTGGTGAATGATTTTGCGGATTGCTTCTTCTTACGATTTGCCACTTTAGTTCCTCCTTTATTTGGAGAAATAGTATCGGCTTTCATCCAGTCTCGGATTACTGAGACAGCAGAAATATGATATTTCAGACAGAGTTGACTCAAAGATGCTTGCCCTGAACGATATTCCGCAATCACTTTCTGTTTCAGCTCAGAAGAATATTCTTTATTTACGCTAGGTGTGATCAATCCCGTGGCAGCATCACGCATATAGATCCCAACCCATTTGGTGATCGTGTGCGGATCAAGAATGCCGTACTGTTTGCAGAGTTCACCAGACCCCACACCGGAGATATATTGTTGAACACATTCCAGTTTGGTTTCAGGAGAAAATTTGGATTTTCGTCCCATAAGAAAAGCTCCCTTTCTAGAAGAACACGTTTGTATAATTCACGTGTCTGTTCGCCGGGGAGCTTATCAAACTGCTTCCGCAGAAGTGGGCATGCGTTCTTCTTTCTGAGTTTTATTTTTTATGGTCTGGAAGACGATTTTTGCGGACAGGTTCTAAGCCGAATCGAGCACGTAAATCATCCGATTCGTACAATGGATAGCCCGGCTGAGGAAGGGGCAAAAAGGGCATGGGCTTTCAATTTTTTCAATGTCTGGCGTGAGAATTTCGAATCCTGTAAAGAAGAATGGCCGGAACGTATAAAGATTTACCATTGTTCGAAAAGATTACAGTAAATGTAAAAACAACTGTATGTAAAGGCTTACAGATATTTACACTTTTGTGCAGTCCGAAGAAAGCGCATAAAGACACCCTGTGTTAAGTTGGACTAACCGCGTGAACGGGCCGACCAATTGAATTCACTTTCAAAAAGAATTGCGTTGCGTCATAATAAACACGTATGTAGATACATTCAAAAGGAGGAAATACTCTACATGGCAGAAAAAGTAGAAAAAATTTTCCAGTCCATGGATGGTAACACAGCTGCTGCCCATAACGCCTATGCGCTGACGGACATGAGCTGCATTTACCCGATCACACCATCTTCCCCGATGGCTGAATCCATGGATGCCTGGGCTAGCCAGGGCCGCAAGAACACTTTCGGTGAAGTCGTTAAAATTGCGGAACTGCAGTCTGAAGCCGGTGCATCCGGTGCCGTTCACGGTGCTGCACAGGCCGGTGTTCTCCCAACAACATTTACCGCATCTCAGGGTCTTCTTCTGATGATCCCGAATATTTACAAATGGGTTGGTGAAAACCTTCCAGTTGTTCTTCACGTTGCGGCTCGTTCCCTTGCAAGCCGTTCTCTGAACATTTTCGGTGACCACTCTGACGTATATGCTGTTCGTCAGACCGGTATCCCAATGCTGGCCAGCCATTCCGTACAGGAAGTTATGGACCTTGCCGGTGTTGCTCACCTTGCCGCCATCAAGGCACATACACCGTTCCTTCACTTCTTCGACGGTTTCAGAACTTCTCACGAAGTAGACAAGATCGAAGTTTTCGATACAGACAAATACAAAGATCTGATCGACTACGAAGCTCTTGCTGAATTCAAGAAAAACGCTATGCAGCCGCATACGAACCCTGTTACACGCGGTGCCAACGAAAACGATGACATCTTCTTCCAGGGCGTAGAAGCTCGCAACGCACACTATGCAAACGTACCTGCAATCGTAGCTGACTACATGAAGAAAATCAGCGAGATCACTGGCCGTGAATATGCTCCTTTCACTTACTATGGTGATCCAGAAGCAGAAAACATCATCATCGCTATGGGTTCTGTAACCGAGACCGCTAAGGAAACCATCGATGAACTGAACAAAGCCGGTGAAAAAGTCGGCATGATCAAAGTTCATCTGTTCCGTCCGTTCTCCACAGAATACCTGGTTGACGTTCTTCCTTCCACCGTTAAGAAAATTGCTGTTCTTGACCGTTCCAAAGAAGGCGGCGCCCTCGGCGAACCTCTGTACCTCGATGTTGTAGCTGCTCTCAAGGACAAAGACATCCAGATCATCGGCGGACGCTATGGTCTTGGAAGCCACGATACAGCTCCAAAACACATCAAGGCTGTATTCGATCACCTCAAAGGCGACGAACTCAAAAACGGATTCACCCTCGGTATCGTGGACGATGTTACCAACACATCCCTCCCGTTCGATGATTCCTTCGTAATTGATGACGGCAAGACAACCGAGTGCCTCTTCTGGGGTCTTGGATCTGACGGTACTGTATCCGCCAACAAGTCTTCCATCAAAATCATCGGTGACAACACCGACATGTACGCTCAGGGCTACTACGCTTACGACTCCAAGAAGGCCGGCGGCGTAACGCGTTCCCACCTGCGTTTCGGAAGCGAACCAATCCATAAAACGTACTACATCAACAACGCCGACTTCATTTCCGTATCTCTGGACTCCTACATGTTCAAATACGATCTGGCCAACAACCTGAAGAAAGGCGGAACCTTCCTGCTCAACACTTCCTTTGACAAGGACGAAATCGTTAAGCACATGCCTAACCGTCTGAAAAAGGAACTCGCTGACAAGGATGCTAAGTTCTACATCATCGATGCCAACAAGATTGCCGGCGAAATCGGAATGGGTCGTCGTACCAACACCATTCTGCAGTCTGCATTCTTCGCGCTGAACCCTCAGATTCTGCCATACGACACAGCTGTTGATCTGATGAAGAAAGCAGCGAAGAAATCCTATGGCAAGAAGGGCGACGATATCGTTCAGCTCAACTACAAAGCCATCGACATGGGTAAAGACGGACTTGTTGAAGTTGCAGTAGACAAAGCCTGGTCTGACCTGCCTGTAAGCGAACTCCGTCAGCCGACCGGCAACGCTTACTGGGATGAATATGCAGCTCGCATCAACGGCCTCGAAGGCTACAACATGCCTGTTTCCTCCTTCACCAAACACGGTGTTCTTGACGGAACCATGCAGAACAACGCTGCATTCAACGAAAAACGTGCCATCGCCGTTAAAGTTCCGGAATGGGATCCTGAAAACTGCATTCAGTGCGGATTCTGCTCCTTCGTCTGCCCTCATGCTACAATCCGTATCTTCGCGCTGACACCGGAAGAAGTAAAAGACGCTCCGATGGAATTCGCTACGCTGCCTCTGATGGGCAAGAAAGATACCGACCTGCGTTTCCGCGTTCAGGTATCTCCAAGCAACTGCGTAGGCTGCGGTCTGTGCGTTTCTGAGTGCCCGGGCAAAAAAGGCAACAAAGCCCTCAAGATGGTTGATGTCAACTCCCAGCTCGAGTACGATCCGCTGGCTGACTACCTCTTCAAGCACACCGAATACAAATCCGATCTGTTCCCGAAATCCACAATCAAGGGTTCCCAGTTCCAGATGCCTTACTTCGAAGTACCTGGATCCTGCCCAGGATGCGGTGAAACGCCTTACTACCGTCTGGCTTCCCAGCTCTTCGGTAAAGACATGCAGATTGCCAACGCTACAGGATGCTCGTCCATCTACTGCGGTGCCAACCCGTCTACTCCGTTCGTAAAAGACAAAGACGGCAACGGAACTGCATGGGCAAACTCCCTGTTCGAAGACAACGCTGAATTCGGTTACGGTATGGCTCTTGCCAACAACCTGAACAAGGCGAAGATCCTGAAGATCATGGAAGACAACCTGGATAAGGTTGCTCCGGAACTGAAGGAAAAAATGGAAGCGTACATCGCTGCAGGCAACGATCGCGACAAACAGAGAGCTCTTGAACCAGAAATCAAGAAACTCGTCGCAGAAGCTGACTACGATGAAGACGTTAAGTCCCTCGCTGGATATGAC
>NZ_JBKXLD010000081.1:0-10551 GCF_047010065.1 Allobaculum sp. | reverse complement strand
ATTATCCCAAGGAGGCGGTCGAGAAAATACCCGTCTTTTATTTGACGCTTACTTCGCTAATCAAAATGCTCGGTTTTGATTAGCGAAAACGTTTGGAGTGCTTTTCACGAATGAAAATAACGAAATCGGATGAGCGAATAGCAAAATTTTTCTATTCATGCATGAACCAGGGATTTTTGGATGAAGGGATCAACGAAGAATGTACACCGCTTTAAACGTTCTGCCGCTTAGTGGCTGTCTGAATTGATGGCATGCAGGTAAAAGCGCGCGAAAAGAAAACTGTTTTTCGTGATCTTTTACTCTTTTTGGAGAGAACACTTCAAAAAAGGTGGAATCGGAAGCTGAGACTAAGGATTATTGTGAGCGAGAAAGGTGCATGTTTCCGGACTGCACTGGAGGAGTCACTCTGTGGCTCTTTTTTATAGCCTGCCTATAAATGAATTTTTGTCCTTCTCCTTTTCTCACTCTGGCTTTTTCTCACTCTGGCTTTTATTCTGGCGATAAAAATCTGAAAACTGTATCGCTTCAAATCCTGTTCGATTTATCGAAAAGGACAGAAATAGAATCCTCCTCGGGTTCTTTTTACAAAGATGGAGTCAGGAAAAGTCGGGTATGAACCGGGCTTTTCTGCACGCATTTGTCAGAATTGATATAAAGAAAGGTCAGTCGGCTGTACGAATGAATCGGTTCTTTCCGATCTTTTTGTGTCTGTATACGTTTTTCGCTGCCTTTTGAAAAACGGTCTTTATTATTCTTCTACGGGGAAATGGATCCCAATGGACAGCAGCCGGCTGGAATACAGTTATGTCAAAAACTCCAATTACTACCGATGTTCGAAGCGGCGCGTCGACTTTAAATGAACTGCCAGAAATACTCAGAAAATACGGAACGAAAGTCCTTCTGGTTCACGGCCATCGGCCTGTGGAAGACGGCCTGCTGCAGACCGTACGTCTCCTTTTGAATGAAGCGGGATTCCCTCATGCCAATATGGGACAGATCCTGCCGAATCCTAAGTACGATTCCGTAGTACGCGGTGTTGAAATTGCCCGTAAGGAAAAGTGCGACATTATTCTTTCGCTTGGCGGCGGATCGACTTTGCAGTGTGCAAAAGGCATCGCCGGCGGGCTGGGCGTCAAAGGCGATCTCAAGGACCTCTGGAATGGAAAAAAGAAACTGAAGAAAGCAGCGGTGATCGGTGCGGTTCTGACCGATCCAGCTTCCGGCAGTGAATTAGGCCAGAAGTGCACGCTCGTTCGCGGCGGAAAGCGGCATACGATGGTTTCTCCATTTTTCAAGAGTACTTTTGCGATTCTGGATCCTTGTGAGTCGCAGTATCCGTTTTATCCGACGATGAACCAGATTTTTATCCTGTACGCCCGCCTCTTTTTCGCCAGTCTGGTGTTAAAAGATGAACAGAAAACGCAGGCTCTGGAACTGCTGAAAAAACTGGTCGATACCGCAGCTGCGCTTTCGCGCAATATTGGCGATATTGAGGCAAGAACCCAGCTGTTCAGTATCGGCTGCCATGCCCATAAAGATCTGAAGCTTCCGGAAAACCCCGTGGAGCCGATTGGCGAAAAAATCGCTTTTAATGACTCTCTTCCAAACGGCACCGGACAGTCCGTTCTCTTCTTCGCATGGCTGAATACGCTTGAGGATGCCGACAAGAACGAAGTCATTCATATCGCAAACACGCTCGCCCAGCATACGGGCAGTGATACGCAGGTGACGACATTTGAAGACGCACTCGCTTCTCTGAAAGCCGGCCTGGAGCCGACCAAAATTCCGCTGACGTTAAAAGAGAGCGGCCTGAAAGTACACAGGAAGAAACTGCTCGCTCTGGCGGAAAACAAGGAACAGAAAGCCATTCTGAAACAGGCGATCGAACTGGATGCCAGATAGTCGGCAAGAGTCGACGGCTGATTCGAGTCCAGTTTGAAAAGAAATAGCGAAAAGACGCAGTGTTAAGGATTTACAGTCCTTGCACTGCGTCTTTTTCGTCTGGAAAAATCAGGAAGCAAAACGGATTGGGCTTCCGACCATTGGAACCCAGATCGACTGCCGCAGTCCAGAAAAAGAATGCGTTTTCGCATCGGACCGCAATCTGTTTTAATGGAACAATTGCGCCATTCAGAACTCTGGCGTGCGGCTGGACTTTTTTTCAAACGAATCGTTTCAGGAAAAGAAATTCGGCTCTTTCTGGCCGGAGAATTGCTTGCGGGAGAATGCGGATGCTGTGGGGATCTTGCACCTTTCAAAGTAAACAATCCCGGAAAAAGCAAACTTTTCTGACCAGATTCGACTAGCTTTAAAATTCGTTACCGCATTAAATTGACAAAGATAACATTCATCAAACACAGGTTGACGAAATTGTCTACGGACGGAAGTATAGATTCGAATGGAAAGGGATTACATATCTGCCGAAAATATATTTGATTAGGAATGCCTTTTCAAAGAGAGTGAAAGAAAGGAAAAACACATGAACTACAGACACACTGTGAAACGCTGCCTGTCCGCTGTGCTGGCAGGCGCTATGGCCTGCTTCGGCGTACAGGTCGCACGGCTCCAGACTGTTTTTGCTCAGGAGAACAGTTCTGACTACAGTCAGCCCCTGACTGATTTCAAAGACGTGCTGGACATTCATGCCAATCCGACCGAAGTGATTTATGGCTCTTACAGCACCAACTGGTTTAACAACTTTTCGGACCAGGGGGCATGGCACGGCTACTATCTCCCCAACAAAGAAGCCACCCAGACCCACGGAGGATTTGCCGGACCGGTCATTGTTGCCGAAGAGTATCCGGTCAATCTGTCCGACTCGATCAACAAGATCGATCTTGCTCTTGTCGATCAGAACAATACCGTGACGAATATTGATCTGAGCAAGATTCAGCCAGAAACCGCCTATTATCCAGGGCGTCTGGAACAGGTTTACAAAATCAGTGAAGATCTTTCCCTCGTTCTGAATCTGATTTTTGCGAACAACCGAACCGCACTGATCAAAGCGGAAATCCAGAACCATTCGGAAAACGATCTGAAACTGAAACTGTCCTGGGATGGTCACATTTTCTCCTGGTGGCAGTATGCGAATAACCCCAACTGCAAGACAGGTGCAACCCTCTCTGCTGAGAAAGACGGCGTCAAAGTGAACTTCCAGGATATTCGAAGCACCTGGAACTACATGACGACCAGCGAAAACTCCTTCGACATTGTTCTCGACCAGAAGGATCTCGATGTTACCGTTTCTGACGATCAGCTTTCCTACACCATTACAAAGGAAGAACCGGTTACTATTCCTGCCGGCCAGTCCTACACAGTTAACCAGACACAGTCCTGGACATTTACCGATGAAGAAAGAACCGAACAGAAAGCGCAGAGTCATACGTTCCTTTCCAATCCGGACGCTGCCTTCGAAGCCAACACGGATCGCTGGCAGGGCTATGTCGATACCATCTTCAAAAACGGAAACAATGCAACAACCCCCTACAAGCGCGCAGCTGTAAAATGCATTGAAACGCTGACTACCAACTGGTTCTCCGCTGCCGGTGCTCTGAAGCATGACGGCGTTGTACCGTCCATGTCCTATAAATGGTTCGTTGGCATGTGGGCGTGGGATTCCTGGAAACAGGTTGTATCGAACGCTGTCTTTGATAAGGACCTTGCGGAAAACAACGTCAGAGCCCTCTTTGACTACCAGATCCAGGACGATGATAAAGTCCGTCCGCAGGATGCCGGCGCCATCATCGACTGCATTTTCTATAACCAGAACGAAGACCGCGGAGGAGACGGCGGCAACTGGAACGAACGCAACTCCAAGCCGCCTCTGGCTGCATGGGCCGTTGCAAACGTCTACCGTCAGACAGGCGACAAGGAATTCCTCAAGGAAATGTATCCGAAGCTGAAAGCCTATCACAACTGGTGGTACACCAACCGTGACATTGATAAGAACGGTGTTGCCGAATACGGCGGCATGGTTCATGAAGTCTGCTACGACTGGGCCGGCTACGGCTAGCCGGTAGGAACCGTTATTGAAGGCGTTGGAACTGTCGGCGAAGACGGACAGGTTCTCGACAAGAACGGCGAAAGAGTCGTCTGCCCCGAAGCGGTTCTTGAAGCGGCTGCATGGGAAAGCGGAATGGACAACGCAACCCGTTTTGATATTGAAGGAAACGGCAAGGACGATATCGGTATTCAGGTTTACACCGTTCGCAACGATGAAGGCGATCAGATCGGCTACACGATCAACCAGGAATCCGTTGACCTGAACGCTTACCTGTACGCAGAAAAAGGCTTCCTTGCGGAAATCGCTGATGAAATCGGCTATACGCAGGATGCGGAAGTTTACGAAAAAGAAGCCAGAGAACTTGGCGATTACATCAATACCAAAATGTATGATGCAGAAACCGGATTCTATTACGATCTGCAGACTAACGAAGACGGCTCCGTTAAGAAGCTGCTTGTAAACCGCGGCAAAGGAACCGAAGGCTGGATTCCTCTCTGGGCCAAACTGGCACCGGCCGACAAAGCCGCGCACGTTGTCGAAAATATGATGGATCCAGGAAAATTCAATACGAATGTTCCGTTCCCGACGGCTTCCAAGGACAACGACAAATATGCACCGTCCAGATACTGGAGAGGACCGGTCTGGATGGACCAGGCATTATTCGGCGTCGAAGCTCTGCAGAACTACGGCTACGAAAGTGAAGCCAGTCAGATGACCCGCAAGCTGTTTGAAAACGTAGAAGGTCTGCTTTCCGATGGCGCCATCCGCGAAAACTACAACCCGGAAACCGGTGAAGGCCTCCATACGAAAAACTTCTCCTGGTCCGCTTCCGCTTACTACCAGCTGTATCAGAACGTGGTAACCGGAAACAACACGACGTCTCAGGAAAAGTTCGAAATTCCGGAATACGACGGCAGAACCGATCTGCAGAAGCTGATTGAAGAAGCCGGTGCTTTAAACAGCAGCAATTACACCGAGAAGTCCTATCAGGCACTCTCCGATGCCCTCAAGGCAGCCAAAGATGCCGTTGCCAATAAGAAGACAACCGAAGAAGAGCTTCTGAACGCCAGGGATGCGCTCCAGGAAGCCATGAATTCTCTGCGTCAGAACATCTACCGCATTTATAACCCGAACAACGGGGAACACCCCTTTACCGCCGACAAGCGCGAATACGATGTACTCGGCTCCATCGGATGGAATAAAGAAGGCATCGCCTGGATTGCCCCAGTAGAAGGCACTGAAATGGTAAGACTTTACAACAGCAACTCCGGTGAACACCACTACACCGCCAACAAGAAGGAAATCGAAGCACTCGAAAAACTGGGCTGGAAAAATGAAGGCGTCAAGTTCATGTCCGCTAAAGCAGATGATGAACACAGCGTAGTCATCCACCGCCTTTACAACCCGAGCGCAGGCTTATCCGCGAAGACCCAGGCAGGGGCACACCATTACACCAGCACGGATAAAGAACGCGATTACCTGATTCAGGCCGGATGGAACTGGGAACACCTTGATCAGGATCTGTTCTACGGTCTGACCGAATAATCCCAATTTCCAAATCGGATGAAACTCTGTAACTCTGACCCGTTCAGCCAGAAAGCTGGACGGGCTTTTTCAATAGAAAACGCGTACGCAAAACTGGCAGCCTAGTCCGCAAAGCCAGCAGCCAGGGCTTAATTATACGGAAATTCTCTCCGCGATTTTCGAAGAATCGTTTTGCTGAACAGGACAGACTGCAACACGCTGAGTTTCATTTCAGCAATTGTGGTCTGTCCTGTTTGTTTCTATACACCGGATAAATAAGAAAGCTGCGGAATGAATTGTGAATACGTAAATCGAAAATTGCAACGAGTTTATAATTATTATGCTTGGATTTGGATATATGACTGAAAGGGGTAACATTTTTTGCCCGATCGTATTGGAAAGGAAAACGAAAATCGTTAGACTGGAGATGGACTCTGAGGGAAGCTGAACATCTATTTCTTCTGTTCTAGTCCAGAAAAGGGGACCGTATCAAAGACGGGCCAATTTTCTGGGAGCGATAAGCGACAGATTTTCCCAAGGGAAATTCTGGAAACAGCAAAGCAAAAGGGCAGACCGGACATCGGGCGTCCGGCGTGAATGCGATTTTCGCATCCCCCTCCCTCAATGCGAATACAGAGAAAAAACAGGAACAGAAAGCAGGCAGGCCGATCGGGCAGATCGTTGTGCCGTCCTGGTGACTGTTCTTTCTATTGTTTATGGCCTTTTCCTATCGTTTATGGCCTTTTTGCATTTTCGGTTCGATCGAAGCAACGGGCAAAAAGAAAATGCGAGATGAATATCATTTTTTCTGTACGAAAAGACGCAAGTCTAAGGCGATCCGCCGACAGAGCGTTTCCGCCATGAATAAGGGCAGGCGGAAGAACATCTGGACGCGGATAAGAAAGGATTGGAATGAAAAAGAATAAAAAATCCTGGAGCAGACTGTATACGACCTTTGCGGCGCTGAGCGTTACGGCCGGTACGGTGTGCGGTCCAGTCTCTGTGCTGGCGAATACAGCTGCAGAGAAGCAGGATCAGGAACCCGCTGAAGTTTCGGTCTATCCAAGACCCCAGTCTCTGGAATATGACGGAACGGAAGGCATGAAGCTGCAGGGAACGGTCGATATCGTTGTCCACGGCACAAAGAATGAAGTTACGCTTAACCGTCTGAAAACCATTCTTGACGATCTTGGCGTTTCCTATCAGGTGACGGACCAGGTTTCCCCGGACCATGCAACAATTCTTCTGAGCGATGACGCAGACCATTGCGACGAGTGCGACAGCACGCTCGAAGGCACCACAAAAGAACAGGGCTATGCTCTGGTATCCGATAATGATGTGAATTCCAAAGGCACGATCGTCATTACCGGTCACGATCAGGACGGTGTGTATAACGGTGTCCTGACCCTCGGTCAGCTCCTTGAGCAGACCACAGAAGACGGCCGCTTCGCGGAAGTCTCCATTTCCGACTATCCGGATATGCTGCTGCGCGGAGCCATTGAAGGCTTCTACGGTATCCCATGGACATTCGCAAACCGAAAGAAAATCATCCAGGATACCGCCAAGTTCAAGATGAACACGTATATCTACGCGCCAAAAGATGACCCGTATCACAAGGACAGATGGAGAGATCTGTATCCAGAAGATCAGGCGCAGCAGATTCATGAGCTCGTAGAAGAAGCTCAGAAAAACAACCTGCACTTTATCTGGTGCGTCCATCCAGGCAATGGATTCAACTACAGCGGTGACGAGGATTACAACAAGCTGATTGCCAAACTGGAACAGCTGTATTCCCTTGGCGTAAGACAGTTTGGTATTTCCTACGACGACCTGGGCGGAAACAATGAAGGTACCGAACAGGCGACGATCATCAACCGCGTCAATGCCTACATGAAGGAAAAACATCCAGACGTAAGAAACATGCTGACGGTAGCCAAGCGCTATACCGACGGCTGGGGCTCGAGCTGGCAGACCTACCTGAAACCGTTCCTGGATACGCTCGATGACGACGTTACCCTGATGTGGACCGGTCTGAATACCGGCGGTGTTTGCGGAGCCAATTCCTTCAACGGCCCAAAAAACAATGTCGGCTACGATAAGCCGTTAGCCTTCTGGTTCAACTATCCAGTAAACGATATGGGCTATGGACGCCTGCTCATGGGCGAACTCGATGCCTCCCTCGTGGATCCGAATGTCACAGGACTGGCCGGCTTTTATATGAACCCGATGAACCAGGCGCAGGCTTCCAAAGTTGCCCTGTATCAGGGCGCGGATTACTCCTGGAATACCCCGGGTTTCCAGTCGCATGAATCCTGGCTGCGCGCCATCAAGGAAGTGGCCGGCGAAGAACATGCCGCTGCATTTGCCCGTTTCGCAGACAACACCAGCGGACATACTTTTGAAGACATTAAAGTCGGCGAATCTAAGGAACTTCAGCCAAAATTAACGGCTCTTGACACAGCTATTGCTTCAGGCAAAGGAATCCGCGAAGCGGTTATGGATCTGAAAGCCGAATTTAAACAGATGGAAGACGATGCCGTCGAGCTGAAAGGCATGGACGACGAACTCCTTCTGGGAGATATTTCTGTACATCTGGACGGCTACGAAAAGCTTGGACAGGCTGGACAGGCTGCCATGGATGGATTCCTGGCTGCTCTCGATCTGAACGCTGAAGGTATGACCACAGCCCAGACAACCGTTTCCAGTCTGCTTACGGAGGTCGACGCTTTAAAAGTGAATTCCATGGATCGCAACGGAAACATGACAAAGACAACCGCAGAAATCTGCGAAAAGTTCATTAAGCCGTTCCTGAGAAGCGTAAGCACCAAAATGCAGGCCGCATTCCGCTCTGCGCTCAATGTATCTGTAGAACCGCATCTGATTTCTTCGGATCCGGAAATTACCGGAACCATTTCTGATGATGCCGGTTCGCCATCGGCCACCTTCAGTGCGACCCTTGGCTACGGCGGCTATGCCGGATTCTCCTTTGGCGAACTGACCAAGATCAGCAGCTTCACTGCAGAACTTCCGGAAAATACCCGTCTGGAATATTCGCCAAACGGATGCGACTGGACAACCTTTACTGAAGACATGGATAACATGGACGTTACCTATGTCCGCATTGTGAACGAATCAACGACACCGCTCGTTCTCGAAAACTTCGTGATCAGTGCCGAAGGCATGTTCAAACCGATCGAACAGATGACAGCTTCCACCAACGTCTGCAACGGTTCGTACTATGAAAACTACAGACCAGCCAATGCGGTGGATGGCAATACGTCCACAAAATACTGGTCCGACGCTCCGGCTTCAAACGGCGACTATTTCCAGGTTGACTTAGGAACTGTAGTTCCAGTCGGAACTGCGTCCATCCTGTTTGGAGGCAACCCGAAAGGCGCCGCAAACGGAATTGACGGCTTCTCTTCTACACGCCTGCAGATTTCAGAAGACGGCGCTGTCTGGGAAACGGTCGGTGAAGATCTCCCGGTAGCCAGCTACGAATCCGTTACCAGCGGATCAAACACTCAGGCTAAGGCCAGCTTTGAAGTCGGCGGCAAAAAGGCTCGCTATGTCCGCTTCGTTGCGGCGCAGGCTCACGATTCCAACTGGATTCAGGTTTATGAAATCGACGTTCAGCAGAGCGGATCGACCGGCGGCAATACAGCTCTGAACATTGGTTCGACCAACACCGCCGGAAATATCGGATCGCTGTGCGACGTCAACCTCAATACCGCGTTTACCGTAGAAACCCCGGCAGAGGGCGACTATGTGATTTACAACCTCTCCGCAATCACCAGCGTGAAAACCCTGCAGATCCTGCAGAGCGGCGTGTCCAATGCCAAAGTCAGCGTGCAGACGTATGACGGAAACTGGAAAGAAGCTGGAACGCTCGATGCAGAAAACAAGAGCTTCGATATCAACGAACGAATCAAAGCCGTACGTCTCGACCTCAGTGCCGGCGAAGCTGCTGCCATTCAGGAAGTTGTTGTACGTCCGACCGACGAACTGATCAAAAATACGATCATGCCGCCAGTCGTACCGGAACTCTTCGATACCACCCTGCTGAAAACCGCACTCGCTAAAGCCGATACACTTACAGAAGACGACTTTGCCAAAGGCTGGGATGCCTTAGCCAAAGCAGTCGATGCCGGCGAAGACGTTCTTGCTCAGCACGACAGCCAGGAAGAAATCGACGAAGCCGCAAAAGCGCTCAACCAGGCGCTTCTCAATCTGCGCCTGCATCTCGGCGAGCTTCCAAAATAATCGGAGCTGCTCCTGATCCTGTAGAGTGCTGAAGAGCACGTAAGGACACAGGAAAATCCCGAAAAAGAAACACAAAACCAATTTCGGTTTGTACAGACCGTGCAGGCAATCCGGACAGATGAATCAAAGAATTGAATCTTCAGGACGTACTGCACAGAAATCAGGCCCTGTGCAGATTCAGAGTGATTTTGCAAATGCATAAGGACCGGCAATCCGCTCATCCATGAGCAGATGCCGGTCCTTTTCTTTGTGGAAACTTTCGGAACCACGGACAGCGGGAGAAAAAACGACAGGCCAAAAGGCTATGGAGGCAGAAGAAAAATCCAGCCTGAGACAGCCTGAATCAGAAAAAGTTTTCCTTCCTCTTTCTTCTTTGTCCTTTTTCATCTGCCTTTTTCTTCTGCCTTCGGCCTGAACGGCTCAAAGATTCCGTAAGCCTCCTGATCCGCAGCCGCAATTTTCAGTCCGCTGTCTCCATTGACAGGCTATTCGCAGACTGTACCAGATGCTCGTCCGGATTCTCTTTCCTGTTTATCTTGTCTGCACCCGCTTCACTCCTCAAAAATTCCAGCTTCTCAACATCCGATTCCAGCCGTTTTCAAAGCCCGAAAACGGAGCGAAAAACTGCGCGGAAAAAAGCATGAAAAAAAGTGGGATCAAACGCACCTTATTGCTTGCACGATAGCGGGAGCTGCGGTATAAATAAAAGGCTGTTTTTCTTCTCCAGCAAAAAAACGCGAGAGAGAAAAACAGATCGCTCA
>NZ_JBKXLD010000080.1:0-10614 GCF_047010065.1 Allobaculum sp. | reverse complement strand
AAATTTCAAAAACGAGCGATTTGTATAGTTAAGCTCATTGGGAAAGTTCTAATTAAATATGGATTGTTTTTTTCGCCGTTCATGGAGCACGTCCGACGTGCTCTTTTTCTTTTGTATGGAACGGTTTTACGCGTCGACACGATGAGGCGGCTTACAGTTTGGAACGATACGTTTAACCTTCGTTTTAGCCTCATAAAAATGTTGTAGAAAAAGAAGGGACCTGTCTCAGGCCAAACCCAGTCGGAGAGCGTCGAATCGGACAGGCGCCCGCAAAGAAGAAAAAGCCTTGAGGCATGAGCCAGTCTTCAGCGACGCCGCCCTCCAAAGTCGATAAAATCAAGAAAGAGGTAAAGACATCCGATTGGCAAAGCCGAAAAAATCTGGCAAAAAACGCCGCATCTTTACAGCAGCGGTTCCAGAACAGGCTGTCCGGGTGTCGAAAAATGAATATGAATGACAATCAGTATATCCTGGCGATCGACCAGGGCACGACATCGACGCGCGCCATCCTGTTTGATCACGAACAGCACATGAAGGCCATGGCGCAGAAAGAATGCAAAGTGGAATATCCCCAGAGCGGATGGGTCGAACAGGACGCCATGGAAGTCTGGTACGACACGCTGGGCGTTCTGGCGGACGTACTGAACAAAGCGTCCGCAGATCCTTCGCGGATTCGCGGAATCGGCATTTCCAATCAGCGCGAAACGACGATTCTCTGGGATAAGCGTACAGGCCTGCCCATCTGCAAGGCCATCGTCTGGCAGTCCCGGCAAAGCGCGGGGATCTGCGATATATGGAAAGACGAAGGACTGGAACCGTTTGTCCGCCGCAAGACCGGCCTGCGCATTGACCCGTATTTTTCCGCATCCAAAATCGTCTGGATGCTCGATCATGTTCCGGGCGCCCGCAAAAAAGCGGAAGCCGGTGAAATTCTGTTTGGTACGATGGATACATGGCTCGTCTGGAATCTGACGGGCGGAAAAGTCCATGTGACCGATGCGACCAACGCGTCGCGAACGATGCTCTGCAACATCGAAACCGTCGAATGGGATGACGAACTTCTCGAGCGCTTCAATATTCCAAAAGCCATTTTGCCCAAAATCGTTTCCACGTCGCAGGTGTACGGATCGACTTCGCCGCACGTTCTCTTTGGACAGGAAGTCGACATCTGCTCGATCGTCGGCGACCAGCAGGCCGCGCTGTTCGGTCAGCTGTGTCTGGAAAAAGGCATGGCAAAAAACACGTATGGAACCGGCGGCTTCCTGTTAATGAACACCGGATCGGAAATCGTCCGTTCCCGCCATGGCCTGCTTTCCACGATCGCCTGGAAAATCGGCGATCAGGTCACGTATGCGCTGGAAGGCTCGATTTTTGTTTCCGGATCCATTCTCAAGTGGATGCGCGACAAGCTTCACCTCTTTTACTCCGTCAGTCAGACGGAAGAAATGGCGGTGCGTGCCGGCAGTGCCGGCGGCGTCTACATAGTTCCGGCTTTTGTCGGTCTGGGCGCGCCAAGCTGGGACGAACGGGCACGGGCGGTCATTGTCGGTCTCACCTTTTCGACGGGAACGGATGAACTCGTCCGGGCGGCGCTCGAAAGCATGGCATTCCAGGTCAAGGACGTTCTGGATGCGATGGAAGCCGATTCGGGCATTCCCATTCAGATTCTGAAAGTGGACGGCGGCGCTGCCGCCAACAATTTCCTGCTGCAGAAGCAGGCGGATCTTTGCCGCATGGAAGTCGACCGCTTTGAAATCAATGAGCTGACGGCGCTTGGCGCCGCCTATCTGGCTGGTCTGGCGTGCGGCTTCTGGAACTGGGACGATCTGAATATTGAAGTCGAACGTTCGTTTGTTCCGCAGGATAACCAGAAGGAAATGGAGCGCGAATACTTACGCTGGCTTGATGCGCTGCACACCTGCCGGACGTTCTGATCGCTCCGATCGAGCGGCAGAAAAAGCGTCTGCGGCGCGCAGAGTCGACCTTCTTTTCTGGTCCGTGTACGGACTGGGGCGCTAAAGAAACCGTACATAAAGCGAATGAAAGAGAGAATTCATCTTTTTCGTATGGTAAGATTAGAAACAGATTTTTTGAGGAGGAGAAGATTATGCCCAAAAAACGACCATCGCGCCGAAAACCCGCGAAACCGTCAAAAGCCATGCGGGTTCTGGCATGGGTTGCCTCGCTTTTTCTGGCTGGCGGATTTGTCTATCTGATGTTCGAGGCATTCAGCCTGGACGTGTTCAGCACGATTCAGCTGAGCGTTCTTGGCGCCTTCCTGCTTCTTCTGCTTGTCGTTATTGTCTGGGGACTGTTCCGCCGGCGGACAAAGACCTGGGCGAAATCGCTTCTGGTCATTCTGTCGGTTGCGCTTGGCAGCGTATCGGTTCTTGGCGGCTGGTATATCCAGCAGACCGCGGACTTCTTTTCCATCATTGGTACGCGCCATACGGCGAACCATTCCGGAAAAGACGGTGACGATTCCGATTCGCAGACCAACGCCATTCTCGATGACGCGGCTGGCCTGGGCGAAAAAATGGCCGTAACGGTGACGACGTACTCGACCAAAGGCTACGATTTAAAAGATCCGGCTTCCCTGAGCGGAAAGCGGATCGGTACCGTTCCGACGCTGGATGAAGAAGGAACGAAAGCGGCGCTGGCCCAGCTCGAAAGCAAGGGCATGAAAGACGCCGAAATTCTTGAATTCGCCGATCAGTATCAGCTGGTTGACGCGCTTTACGCAGACAATGTCGTAGCGGTCGTTTTGCCGGAACAGTTCCATTCCTCGCTGCTCGACGCGGCCAACGACTACAACCGCTATGGCGCACTGACGACGCTGACCAATACGGTGGATCAGTATCTGTACTACGAAGACATTCCGGAAGATATGAAAAACGAAGCGGATCCGGTTGCGGATATTACGCAGGATCCGTTTGTGGTCATGATTTCCGGTTCCGATAACTATGGAACGCTCATGTCCAAGTCCCGTACGGACGTGAACATGCTTGCGGTGGTCAATCCGAAAACGCACGAAGTGCTTCTCGTCTCCCTGCCGCGCGATTCCTACATGCCGTTTTCCTGCCGGAAAAACGAAACGGCGTGCGGCTATGCGGCCGGTCAGTACGACAAGCTGACCCATTCGGGCATTTACGGAATCGGCACAACCGAATCTACCATTGAAGATTTCCTCAATATTGAAATCAACTACACCGTACAGGTGAACTTCTCCTCGCTGATCAATGTGGTCGACGCAGTCGGCGGCATTGATATCACAGTCGAACCGGGTCTGGAAGTCGAACGCTTTTACGCCAACGGTACCGAAGGCGTGCACGAAGGCGTCAACCATCTCGACGGCGAGCGGGCTCTGGCGTTTGCCCGTGAGCGCCATGCCTATCTCGACGGCGACAACCAGCGCATCCGCAACCAGCAGCAGGTCATGAAGGCGCTCATGCGCTCCGTCATGTCCCCGTCGATGCTGGTGAACTATCCGAAAGTGCTGACCGCGCTTTCTACCGCGTTTACGACGAACATGCCGTCCAGCCAGATCCGCGATCTGATTCGCCTGGAAGTCAGCTCGTTCCCGTCCTGGAACATCCAGAGCTACGCCCTGACCGGCGCAAGCGATACGCAGATGTCGGCAGCGCTTGGCGCAGCGGCTTCCGTCACGCTCGTTTACGAAGAAGACGTCAATACCGCGCATTCCCTGATTGAAGACGTTCTGGAAGGCCGTGTGCCTCAGATTCCGGCAGAGAGCGAAGATTCCGAAGATTCCAAGCATGTACTCAACCAGACCAACCAGACCAACCAGACCGAGCCGCCCATCGACCCGATTCTTCCGCCAGATTACGGCAACGAAAACGGCGGGGTTTACGTCGATCCGTCCCAGACGCCTTCCTACACATATCCCGTTCAGGAAGAGCCCATCGATCCGGGTACGACAGAAGTCCCGATTGAACCGGCTCCGGCGGATCCGGGTACAGGCGAAGGCGGCGAAGGTGCCTTCAACGAAATTCCGAGTGGCGATCAGTAAATCGCAGACTTATCCATTGAAAACTCCATTTTTCCGCCTGGATCCGCAAAAAGATCCGGGCGGTTTGTTTTATGGAGTTAAACTAGACAAATTCTTTTGGGTTTTACAGAGGGCGGGCGCTAAAACCCAGCAGAGAAGCGGATATTCGTATAATAGGAATCAGCCGGAAGGAACTGTGACTGTACCGGCATACAGCTTCCTTTCCTATTCGGCCAAATGTCCAGTACATGGACAGGAGGTAATAATCATGTCTATTCGTCATATTGATTCTGTTGATACCTACAAGGAAATCGTAGGAAACCATCCTGAAGTACTCGTGGACTTCTTCGCAACCTGGTGCGGCCCCTGCAAAATGCTGCATCCTGTTCTCGAAAGCGTCTCTGAAAAACTCGAAGGCAAAGTTGTTGTAGCCCAGTGCGACATCGACAAGCAGCAGGAAATCGCGGCTGCCTTCAAAGTACAGTCCGTTCCAACGCTCGTCTTCTTCAAGGACGGCAAACCGGTTCTGGCTACTGCCGGCTACATGGATGAAAACGCACTGATGAAATTCATCCAGGCTGCTGAAGAAAAGTAAGCCCGGTTCGCAAAACGCAATAATCGAAAGCCTCGCGCTTAAAGAGACCAATCGTATCGGTCGGACCGATTCGATTCTGTCTCCTTTAACCCATTCATACATACGAAAGATAAAGCTGCTCATGGACCTGCACGCAGGCCAGGAGCAGCTTTGTTTTTTGAAAAACGAAAACGTACAGGCCATACGGTCCGTAGAATCCGTATTGTCCGCACTGTACGGCGGATCGGAAATCGAGAGGCCGCATGCAGATTCGCGGCCCGCATTGGCAGGAAAAAGCCGTAAACCGCCGGGACCAGCCCAGAAAAAAAGCCAGACGCTCCGGGCGACGGATGCATCTGACAATATTTTCCAGAGGGAAAAATTCTGGATCAGGTAATGGTGGCCAGAGCCTGATGGATCAGGTCGACATAAAACATGTTGCCGTATTCGTAGCGCCAGCCTCCGTTGGCCGCAATGGCGATGGGGTTGGGGTAGGAGACGACTTTTCCTTCGGAATGAATCCGGGAAAATTCTTCGGCCAGTGCGCGGGTATGGACGCCGCCGTTGGCGGCGACAAAATCAAGGTAGCCGCTGCCAAAGTTGTACGCCTGAAAAACGGCATCCTGGTCTACACCGAGCTCGGCGGCTTTTTCGAGAAGGGTATGGTAGTAATGGACGCCCTGTTCGATCGAATCAACGGTCGAAAGGGAATTGGGCGGAAGGCCAAGGGACTCGCTGGACTGAAAGACATCTTCGGCAGACCAGTTGGATTCCACCGTAACAATCGCCTTCAGTTCGCGCAGAAGGTCGCTGATGCCTTCGGCAGCCGCCTGGTGCTCGACTAAGGCAACAAGTTCCTGCTGCGTCTGGGGAATATCGCTTTGACGGGTGAGGATGAAGATGGAGCATCCGATGGAAAGCAGCAGAAGCAGCGCAGGGAAAATCAGAGTGCGCTTGCGCAGTCCGTGCGGACGGCCTGGAGGGGGCGGCGGTGTCTTTTTTCGGGGTTTCTTTTGTGCGGTCATCGTCTCTCTCCTTTCTTCTGTTCAAAAACCATACGTGCTGGATCAGTATGAGCCAAAATTATAGAGGAAAATTCACAAAATGATATGAAAACTCACAAAATTGTCCATTAAAGGAAAGCCGCTCGAAAGACCGGCCGTCCTGAAATCTTTCGGTTCTTGTCCGGTTCGATTCTCGCCTGAATTGCCGGATTTCTGTTCGTTTTTCTGCTCGAATAACCCGGATTCATTCCGACGGGATCCAGAGAAAATGGATGCGCTGCAAAAGGGAAGAAAGCAGGAAAACTGCCTTCTCTAAAAAATGCAATGGTATGATTAACCAATAAGCAACAAGCAAAGGAGAGTCCTGTATGCGACCTGTCTCGAAAAAAACTGCCGGCATTCTTGGCTGCGTATTTCTGTTCCTGGCGTGTGCCCTGTCCATGGTTTCTCTGTTCTGGGGAATTCTCTGGATGCTCATTGTCTCCGCGATCTGTCTGGGGATCGGTCTGTGGTTTCTGAAAAAATCCATGTCCTGAATTCAGGATCTATACGACAGAACCTGGAAATCGCCTGACTCTTTTTTGTGTGAAAACAAACTGTAATTTGCGAGGAAAAAGCCCATGAAAATCTTTAAAAAGTACAGAACGCTCTGGATGATGGGAGTCATTGTCGTCCTGGCGATTTTGTTCATTACAAACTTTTCCTATGTTGTTTCCGGCATCGATATCCTGCTTCGATCGATTACTTCTCTGCTTGGCGGGGCTGCTCTGGCCTTCGTGCTGAATCTGATCATGTGCCCGGTCGAAGACCGGCTGAAAAAATCCGATAAGCCGTTTGTGAAGAATCATGCCAGAGCGCTGGCCATTCTGACTTCGTTTCTGGTGATGTTTCTGATCATCATCCTGATTCTGTCGATCATTATTCCAAACCTGATCAGCGCGCTGCGCATGCTGACAAGCGAAGCACCGGAGTATTTCAACGAAGTGGAAACGCTCCTGCAAAAGCTTCTGCACAACTACCCTTCGCTTCTCGAAAAGCTGAAAGCCAACCCGATTGACTGGGATCAGACGTTTGAAGTGATTGTCCGCTTTCTGACCAACGGAAGCGGCGGCTCCAATGTGATGGACAGCACGATGAACCTGGTGTCCTCCTTTGTCAGCTTTTTTGTGAATACGTTTGTAGTTGTGATTTTCGCCTCCTATGTTCTGGCGGAAAAGGAACGCTTTGTCAAAGGCTATTACACCTTTGTCGATCTCTACGTGTCCAAGCCAAAACGGACGCATCTGACCCGCGACCTGCGCATTGTCAATGACTCGTTCAAATCGTTCATTCTGGGCGAAATTATTGAAGCGGCTATTCTTTCGACGATGTGCATAGTCGGCATGCTGATTTTGCAGCTGCCGTATGCGACGATGATCGGCATTCTTGTCGGCGTTATCAACATGATCCCGATGGTCGGCGCCTTTATCGGCGGCGGCATCGGCGCGTTCATTATCTTTACCATTTCGCCGACCAAGTGTCTGATCTTCCTGATTTTCCTCTGCATCATTCAGCAGATCGAATCCAACGTCTTCTTCCCGCGTGTTATCGGAAATAAAGTCGGTCTGCCCGGCATTTACGTCATGATGACGATCGTCGTCGGCGGTACGCTTTTTGGCGTACTGGGCATGATCCTCGGCGTGCCTCTGATGGCTTCCGTCTATAAGATTGCCAAAATCGATCTGGCCGAACTCAAAGCCAGACGCGAACAGGAGCAGGAGCGCGAAAAGGAATCAAACGAAAAGGGGCAGAAAAACGCCAGCAAGAACGTTGTTCAGAAAATGCGTTCCGAAATGATGGAACTGCGCAAGTCGGTGGATGAAAATCCTCAAGCGCAGGTGGAAGTCGAACAGATGATTCGCGATGATGAAGATCTGCGCCGCCGTCTGGACGCGCTGCTTTGTGCCTACGACATGACCGATGAAGACATTCGTCCTTCCAGTCCGGCCAATCTCGAATCGCCGACAAAAGAAGAACGAGAAGACCTTCAAAAAAATGCCGAAGCCGCTTCGAAAGCGCTGAGTCAGGTTTCGGATTCTTCAGAAAAGCCCGCCGCATCGATAAAGCCATCCGAGCCGTCCAATCCGGTCAAAGAGCCGAATCCAGCGAAGGACGCCGATCCTGCCAAAGACCCGGAACCCGCGCAAAACGCGGTGACGGTTAAAAACGATTCTTCGTCCAAATAAATCTGGACTGAAAAATCCGGAGGAAAACCGAATGGGAAATAGAAATCTGCCCCTGTAAAAAATCGGTACGTTTCCTGCATACGAAACACATATACGGATATCCGGAGCACATATACGGAGAAGAAAAACGGAAATCGCATGAATTCTCCGATCTGAAATTTCGATAGAGCCATTGAAAAACCGTCTTGAGCAAAAGCCGGCTTCTCGATCTTTACGAGACGCTACACTGATGCTGGAGGCGGTTTTTTATGGCATTGATTCAAATTGAAAGTGAAGCCGAATTTGAAGACGTTCTGTCCAGAGACGGCATGGTTTTGATGGATTTTTACGGATCCTGGTGCGGTCCGTGTCAGATGTTTCATCCGGTTCTGGAAGAAGCGGATCAGCAGTTTTCGGATTCACTGACCATCGCGCAGGTCGACAGCGACCGGTTTGGCGATCTGTGCGATCAGTATGGTGCCGATTCTCTGCCCACACTCATCTTCTTTTATGACAAGAAGCCGGTTTTGAAAGCCAGAGGCTACCGTGATCTCGCCAGCCTTAAAGAGCTGCTGAAGATTGCCCGTAAGAAAGCCGGTCTCGATGTGGTTGAATAGAGCGCATAGCTCTGCGTGCTGTTCTTTTCATATTCCGTATTCCGCAATGCGGATGGGAGAAATTGAAGAGCGCCCTGTCCGCTTTGACATGCACTTTTGAGGACGCTTCGTACAATGGACGATAAACCGTTCAAAAAAGACAGGACTTCAGCACACAACCGGCAATCTGCCGGTTTCTTTTTTCGGGAATACGATTCATTGTTAAGGATAGATTCCAATACAATACTGTTATTCGCCCGCAGGCATGGCGAGAAAAATGCAAACGAAAAGGAGGCCCACATGGACCAATCAGTAGAACAATCCGTAGAACAAGCGGTAGCCAGCCAGAAGGAACTGTTCAAAAGCGGCACAACGCTGGACTTGCTGTTTCGAGGAAAGCAGCTGAAGCGGCTGTACGACGAAATCCTCCTTCAGCAGAAGAACATCGAACAGGCGCTCTATGCGGATTTGGGGAAATCCGCAGATGAAAGCTGGATGAGCGAAATAGGCCTGGTTCTCGAAGCCATCCGCTATCAGATTCGCCATCTCTGTTCCGCTTCCCGGGTTCATCTCCACACGGTACCGCTTCATCAGATGCCCGCACTCTATGAAACGGTGCGCATTCCATACGGCACGGTCCTGATCATGGCTCCGTGGAACTATCCGTTTTATCTGGCCATGGTACCTCTGGCGGAAGCCATTGCAGCCGGCAACACAGTCGTTCTGAAAACCGGCCATGCGGCTACGGAAACATCCAGAGTCATTGCCGAGATCGTTCAAAATATTTACGATCCGGATTATGTAACCGTCTTTACGCAGGGCTGCGAAGAAATCGAAGCGCTGCTGGAAGAAGATTTTGACTATATCTTCTTTACAGGCGGCAAGAAGCTCGGATCCATGGTCATGGAAGCTGCATCGAAGCATCTCACGCCGCTGACACTTGAACTGGGCGGCAAATCACCGGCTGTTGTCGATGAGAGCGCCAACCTGGCCCTGGCTGCGCGCCGCATCGTCTTCGGAAAATTCCTGAATGCCGGCCAGACGTGTGTGGCTCCCGATTACGTTCTCGTACACGATTCGGTTCTCGAACCGTTCATGGCTGCACTGATGCATGAAATCCGTCGACAGTATCCAAGTCCGGAACGCATCGGCAAGATCATTTCACCGGCGCATTATGAACGCCTGATCGGCTACATTCATCCCGAACAGGTCGCCATCGGCGGCCGTGCGAGCGGAACGACCCTTCAGATTGAGCCGACCGTCCTTCTGGATGTCGACTGGGACGACCCCGTTATGCAGGAAGAGATTTTCGGACCGATTCTTCCCGTGCTGACGTTCACGAATTTCCGTCAGATGATGCAGGAACTCGCGGATAAGCCGACGCCTCTTGCTTTCTATCTGTTTACCCGCAACCGTCTGCAGAAGCAGTACATGAAGTACGTTCAGCCCTTTGGCGGCGGCTGCATCAACGACACCATCATTCAGCTGGCTTCCGACAGCGTGCCGTTTGGCGGCATGGGAGCGAGCGGCATGGGACAGTATCACGGCAAATGGGGCTATGAAACGTTCTCCCATATTAAGAGCGTCGCCGTAAAGCCGGATGTGAAAATTCTCGATCTGCCGCTGCGCTATAACGACCGCAAGCCCTGGATGGCTTCGCTGATTCGAAAAGTGCTTCGCTAGAGCCGGATTCATGCCTTGAAACGTCCTGGAAATGCCCTGAATTCAAGCGGGCAAATGACTCTAATACCGCCTTTTGTCTATTCATAATAAAAAAGAACAAGGGAGGTATTTCCGATGATTCAGCAAGTTACAAGTACTGAAGATTTCAGTGACATTATTAACAGCAATCAAAAAGTTCTGATGGAGTTTTACGCCAGCTGGTGCCCCCACTGCAAAGCTTTCTATCCAACGCTCGATGCCGCCAGCAAGCCCCTCAATGAGGAAGGCATCGCCGTTGCCCGGACCGAAATTGATACGTTTGAACAGATCGCTTCGGCTTATGGAATTGAATCCATCCCGACACTGACGTTCTTCGTCAACGGTGAACTCGTTGCCGAATCCGCCGGCAGCCGTGACGAGCAGGGAATTTTTGAATTCGTTCGCTCGGCTCTCGCTCAGCAGTAAACCTGCGCCGCAATCGACCAAAAATAAAAAACGGCCCGCAGCTGGGAGGCTGCTGAAAAAGTCCCGTTTTTTGAAGTATAAAATCCGTGAAATAAAATTA
>NZ_JBKXLD010000079.1:0-10655 GCF_047010065.1 Allobaculum sp. | reverse complement strand
AAGGATGATGGGTATTTCTTTCTTAAGATCATCGATGCTTCAAGAAACCCATCAACCAAGAATCCCAAATTCCACAAAATTTTTCATCGAACCATTTTTCTAGTGAAAATGAGCCAAAAATAATAACTCAGACGAGGGGAAGCGTTTCGATTCGGCCGAAAAGCGGCAGTGTAAACGAAGGAAAACGCATAGAGAAGGAAAACGCACAGAGAAAAGGAAGAATTGAATGCGAACGTGTCCAATTTCAGGCGCCCGTCCTCTTTGCGTATTACAATACGTCTGTTCGTTCGCTGCTCGATTGAATGGTCCAGAATAAGGAAGAGAATTCTTTTCAGGCGCAAAGGAAAAGCGTTCAGCCTTCTTCTGGTATTTCGCTCTCTGGTGCACGAACGGCGTGCAGTCATGAAAATCCGGCTTTCTTCTGCGTATAAAAAGGAGAAAACGAAAATGTCTGATCGTTCAAAAACGAGTGTCCGCAAGGACAGCAAATTTACCACCCGAAGCATCGCCTACATGGCCATGTATCTGGCGCTGTTTTTTGTTCTCGACTACCTGAGCAATACCCTGCCGCTCTTCCGTATGCCGCAGGGCGGAACGCTCGGTCTGGGAACTATCGCGCTTCTTCTGGCCAGCTATCATCTCGGCTGGCAGCTTGGTCTGATTACCGCCATGCTTTCGGTTCTGATTCAGTTTGTTACCGGACAGATGTATATTCTGGGCTTTACACAGTTTCTGCTCGATTATTTCATCGCCTTTTCCGTGTACGGCATCGCATGCCTGTTCCCAAACTGGAAGTACTTTTATTCCGGTGTGCTGATCACCAACCTGATCCGCTTTCTGTCCTCGACCATTTCCGGCGTTGTCTTCTACGGCGTTACCTGGTGGGGATCCATCGTCTATCAGTCTTCCTATATGATTCCGACCCTGATCGTCGATCTGATTCTCGTTCCGCTGCTCGTTCGCGCGCTGTCCAAACGAGTTTCCTTCCACGTTTAGAAAAACGGTATCGGCAGACCCGGCGTTTCAAACTTACCCATGGTCTGCAGACAGCCAGGACGGATCTTCCCGATCCGTTCTGGCCTTTTTCTTTGTTCGATGCAGAAGGCATAAAAAAACGCCCGGACGAATCCGGACGTACAAACGTCTGAGCAAAAGTCATAAGCCATGTTCTGTTCTTTTCGCGAAAGCAAAAAGCCGCAGCAATTTATCTATGCGTACGCATCTGTCTCTGGCTTCAGTTGGCCTCGGACAGTTCCCCTACCAAATTTGGGTTTCTCGCTTGAGGGGTTTACCCGTTCCACCTTTTTCGTTTCCGAAAAAGCTTCGTCTCTGTGGCACTTTTAAAGACGTCGGCCATGAAAGGAGGATTCCTTTTTTAGGCTTCCGTACAGCCGTATGTTCTTGCGAACACCCCAGTCTTATTGATTCGGCTGGCACAAACACTACAGTCATCGCAGACTGTGCGAGCATGGACTTTCCTCTGGCAGTCAGGCTGCCAGCAGCTGCGTCGTTCTGTTCAGAACCATTTGTCGATTCAAAGAATCGATTAAAATTAAAATTAGTGCGAAGCGAATACAGCCGCTTCCAGACGGGCTACGCGCTCTTCGAGCGTGAGCGGTTCGGCTTTCTCTTCTTCTTTTTCTTCTTCGGCTGCCGCTTTAGCTTCTTCAAGCGCCTTGGCGCTGGCTTCCGCCTGCTCTTTGGCTTCCTGGGCCTGGCTGGAGAGCGCTTCGTTTTCCGCGGTCAGGTTTGCCACCTGTTCCGTGAGCGCCTTCAGCTGTTCCTGAAGGTCGGCGAGTTTTGCGGCCTGGTCCTTGTTTTCCTGTTCAAGCTGGACCACGCGTTCGTTGGAATGAATCAGTGCGGAGGAGAGTTCTCTGCTCTGATCATCAAAATCCTGATAATCTTCAATAATATCGTCCAGGAACGAGTCAACCTGATCGGCGTCGTAGCCTTTTTCCTTGGACGGGAATTCCTTATCGTAAATCTGCTGGGCGGTTAATCTGAATGCCATGTGAACTTCCTCCATTGCGTTTGTCATTATATCAAATGAAAAGAAACACCTCAATCCTTAAGGTTCCTTTCTTGTGATTTTATAGTATAATTTCACAATATGTGACTCCATCGTCTTACGCTCGTGAAAGCCGAATTTAAGAAAACGAAAACAAACACTTAATATCCTTTAAATAAAGCGGGAATATCCTGAATATGTCTTTTTGCATGGAACGGGACGAGCCGTCTGGTTCGTTGAAAGCGCCATGGTTTTTCTATATAATTCAGACGATGAGTCAGATAAAATATCCCGCCGGAATGCACAAGGCGCAGGGCGTGCGCCGCATGAGCGACAACCATGCAGACCGGGGGTCCAGTCTGGAAGACGATCTCAACGCTTCCAATCTGTACTACCGGGAGATGAAGCGGGCCCTGATCTATAAAAAGCCGACCCCTGTACAGGTCGTCCATGTGGACTACCCCAGCCGGGGCCGTGCGAAAATCACGGAAGCCTACTATCGAACGCCCTCCACGACCGACTACAACGGTCTCTATCGAGGAAGATACGTAGACTTTGAAGCCAAACAGACGCAGAACCGTACAAGCTTTCCTAAATATCTCGTCCAGGAACATCAGATTGAACACCTTCAGCGTGTTCAGGAACAGGGCGGGATCGGTTTTTTTATTGTACGCTTTACAAGTCTGATGCAAACGTATCTGGTCGATGCCGGCGATCTGATCGCCGCACACCAGCAGACGCAGGCGAAATCCATTCCTGTTTCATGGTTTGAACAGAATGGGATTCTGCTTAAAGAAGGACTTTATCCAAGAGTCGACTACCTGTCTGCAGTCGACGAGAAATATGCAGCTTATTATATGGAAACCCCTTTGAAAGGAGACAAATAGAAAATGGCACAGCAGCAACACGGGCGCCAACCTTCCGCCCGCCCTACTGGCAAGCCGCGAAAGACGCTCGATGCCTGGAACAAGATCGCGATCGCCGTTCTGACCCTGTTTCTGGTCGGATGCGTTTCGGTCTTCTTCGTGCTCGTCAATATTATTAACGACCCGGAAGGCATGCGCTTTTCCAAGGACGGCTTGTCCACATTATCCAACTCCCGAATCTTTGATGATTCCGGAAACATGTTTTATGAATTTGGTTCCGAAATCCGCGACGACATTACGTACGATCAGCTTTCGCAAAATGTCATCGACGCCTTCCTGGCGGTAGAGGATTCCCGTTTCTTTACTCATAACGGTTTTGACCTTCCGCGTTTCACGGCAGCCGCTCTTTCCAACCTGCAGAGCGGAAGTCTTGGCCAGGGCGGTTCGACACTGACCATGCAGATGATCGACAACGCCTTCACCAAAAACCAGGAAGCCAAGCTGGAAGCGGAAAAAGGTTCGCTTTCCACCCTCGATAAAATCAAGCTGAAGATCCAGGAAATCTACCTGGCTCTCATTGCGGAACAGACCATCGACAAGGAAGACATTATGGAGTTCTACCTGAACCGAATCTGGTTTGGTTCCGGAAACAACACACGAGGTATACAGAAAGCCGCGCGCTACTACTTCGATAAGGATGTCTCGCAGCTGAACCTTGGCGAAGCCGCCTTCCTTGCCGGAAGCATCAACGCGCCGTTTACCAACAACCCGCTCAACAACATCCACAACGCGTCGGATGAAACCGATACGATCGACCATCTCGCCGCCGGACAGGAGCGAAGAAACACGACGCTTCAGCTGATGCTCAACCACGGCTACATCACCGAAGAGGAATACAACCTCGAAAAGAACGCAGATCTGGCGTTCGCGCTGAACTATCACGAAACCATTTCCGTTGACCCGAACCAGGCCTACATTGACCAGGTCATTCAGGAAGCACAGAGCCTGACCGGTCAGGACCCGGCCATTATCCCGATGGACATTTACACCGCTCTGAATCAGGGCGCGCAAAGCGAGCTCGATAAGATCATGAACGGCGAAGTCGTCGCCTTCCCGAACGAGATGATGGACTTCGGTACGACGATCATCAACAACAGCACCGGTGAAATTATCGCCGTCGGTGCCGGCCGTCATTACCATTCCGATTCGGTATCGGTTAAGCAGGACAACTCCATGAACACCCGTCAGCCGGGTTCCGCCATGAAGCCGCTGCTCGCCTACAGCTCAACCTTTGATATTCTCGGCTGGTCAACCGCCCATATCGTGGACGACAAACCGGAAGACTACTGGCACAGCGGATCCAACCTGCGAAACTCCGACGGAAAATACGATGGGAAAATGTCGCTGGCCAGAGCGCTGGGCGTTTCGAAAAACACCACCGCCGCCGCAGCGATGATCGATCTTGTCGACGCGACCGGTACGGATTACTGGGTAGACTTCTGTAAGAAGCTCGGCTTCGATGAGCGAACCGCCGAACTCTTCGCCCCGCAGTATTCGATCGGCGGTGCCGACATGTACGCTTCCCCTACCCAGATGGCTTCGGCGTACTCGATGTTTGCCAACCAGGGTACCCGAATCAACGCGCACCGGATCCGACGAATCATCCGCCGTTCCGACAACATGGAAATCAGCGGCGATTCGACTGAATACGAACTGATTTCCACACAGGCCGCCTACATGATGAGCACGCTGCTCAAGGAAGTTGTTTACGGCGGCTATCAGAACTACAACGAAATCCTCGGCAGCCCGGATTATGTGGCCTACGCGAAATCCGGTACATCCTCCTGGGAAGAAGAAGGGGCCCAGTACGGCATCCCGGCCGGAGTTATGAAAGACGAATGGTCCATCGGCTACACCTCAACGTATTCGATTGCGACATGGTCCGGCTATCTGCCTGCCTACTTCATGCAGGGCTACTACATGGGCTGGACCGAACTCGAAGCCGCACCGGCCTTCCACATCAACCGCTACATGCTCGATTACCTGGCGCCAAACGGCAACTACCATGAAATCGAGCGTCCGGATCAGATTTCCGACTACAAAGGCGGTCTGATCAAAACCGAATTCCTTGAAAAAGGCGATCCGGATGCCGGCGACAGCTACACCAACCAGCTTCTTGAAGCCAACCGTAAAGCCTGCCTCGCCAGCGGCGGTTCCTTTGATAACGGAGCCTGCTCCTGCCCGGACGGCTATAAGCTCAACAACAACGCCTGCGTACCGGATGTAGAATCCGAAGTACCTTCCGAAGATCCGGATCTTCCAATTGATGATCCCGGCAATCAGGATCCCGGCAATCAGACGCCTCCAGGTCAGAATCCGGGCGATGATCCCAGCATTCCGACCCCGCCAACGGATCCAGGCACGCCGCCAGATGATCCGGGCAATGATCCTGGAACGCAGGTTCCGCCAACGGACACCCCGGATGTAGCTCCGCAAAGCACGACATCCTCAAACGGTACCGCCTATGCGGCCCGCGGAACGTTTTATCAGACGCTCGGCCGCAAAGCGAACAGTGCGCTGACCTTTGAGATTTCCTCGCTCACGCCGGCGGATCCAAAGTTTTTCCTGAAACGCAGTCAGAGAGCGATGCTCTAGAAACCCGTCGCCAAAGACAAACGCATTAAATAAAAACGGACAGATCTCTGCGATCTGTCCGTTTTTTCATATCTTATTGTCTGGCTGCGGTTTGGTCTGCGTATCCGGATCTGGATTTGTCTCTGGTTCTGGAATCTCCTGTGCTTCGGCCTGCGCTATCCCTGGCTCTTCCGTTACGCCATCTTCCGTTTTCTCTTCCGTCAGGTCGGTTAAATCCGCTGGCGCCTCTTCTTCGGCTTCTGGCGGATTGTAGAAGTTTTCGCGCAGCAGCTGTGCCTCGTCTTCACTGAGTGAGCGGCGCTTTACAATCGTATCGAGTACTTCTTCAAAAATGTCGTCCGCAATGAGCATTCCCAGTTCGGTCAGACGATTTCGTTCGATTTCACGAATCACCACGTTGCCGTCATAAAACTCGTCGAGATCCAGATACTTTTCGCTCTGCTTATACGTCCACATGTACACGTATTCGTTTTCGCTGAAGAAATCCTGAAAGATCCCGCCGCACTGACGGGTGATCCGGATTCGTTCCTTGCGGGCAAACGCGGGAGCCGCACCGGTCTTTTTGCGAGCCGGGTTTTCGTTCTGCTCGTCCTGTGCCTTGCGCGCTTTGAGCTCCTTTTCTTTCTGCAGGAGCGTAGAGGTTTTGCAGAAGCTGATCAGCGGATACTGCTCCGGCTGCTCGAGCTTCTCTTTTTGAAGGGACGCGAACGGGAAGAAGTAATGATTGATGCTCTCGATGGAAAGCACCTTGGAATCGGGCTGAGACTGTCTGGGGGAAGAAAGCCGATAGCCCCAGGCTGTATCCTGATCCACCGTACTGATCAGAAACGGCTCCCCGGAAGAAAGCGAAACAATATCCCCTGGAATTCTGGACTGGGGATGCGCGGAAATCTGCCAGACAGTTTCTTCCTCTTTCGGACTTCCTTTTCTTTTCTGCGTGCTGACTTTTCGAGTGCCGACCATGCGCAGAATTCGATCGGCAATGCGTCGATCCGATTCTTTCAGGCTGGTGGAAAGAGAGAGCACTTTACGCGCCGGGATTTCCTCCCAGTGGCTCAGATCCACAAACGTGCTGCCCTGCGCGTGGTAACGGGATCCAAACAGCATGAACTGATCGTAATCTTCCGGTTTCAGTTCCATCTGGACCCAGCTGGAAATTTTCTTTCGGCGCTTGTGCGAGGAAGGACAGCCGATCAGGCCGTCTTCGGTTTTGGCCAGAATCAGGTAAGGACGGCAGCGATGGCCTTTGGGGACATCCGCAAGTGCCCAGTCGCTCATGGGCATTTCACAGTAGACGAGATCGCCCGGCTGAACGCGATCAAACGCGTGAATTTCTCGAATCGTCGCGTTGGACTCAATCGCCCCGTACTCTCTTCGATTTTTCCGGAGTTCCCAATACGAATGGATATGTTCAAAAAAATGACGAATCGACTGGGCGGTCCGTTTCAGAACGTTCTGTTTCTTCACGCGCTCCTCGCCTCCTTTCTCCGGTTAAAGGGTTCTGCGGGCCTGTGCATTCTATTGTAGCGGGAATCTCGTCTATTCCCTATCCCTGTTTGAAACGACGCACACAAAGCCTGGACAGCACCTGATCATGAAAAAGAAAGGAAAAAAGCTCAGATCCAGAAAGCGCAGAACACGAAAAAGGACAAAGCCGTTCCGTGCCAAACGAGAAGCGTTCCGCGCGGGCTGCCTTGTCCATTTGTGTTTTCTGCTGGTGTGTTTTCTGTAGAACGAGCGGATTCAGCGGCTGGAATGGGCAGGATTAAGTGTCCGGGAGGAATCAGTCCTTGAAGACAGCGACATCCTTCAGCTTGTTTCGCTTTGGCATTTCCGGATCGATATCCGGTTTTCCTAAAGCGACGACGCACATGATTTTGAGCTCTCCTGGAATAGAGAGCGCCTGACGAATGGCCTGTTCGTTGTAAATCCCCATGATGAGCGTTCCGAGATCGAGACGCTTCGCTTCGAGGCAGAGGTTTTCTACCGCGAGGCCGCAGTCAAAGCAGCTCCAGCCTTCCCCGATCGCATTGGCGTATTCGCCGTCATTGCCCATGCCGCTTTTTCGCGGTTCATAGCATACGACGATCAGGCACGGGGCGTTTTCCGTGTTTTTCGCGTTAAAAGCCGGAAGACCGTTTTCCCGGAGCTCTGCGAGCAGCTGATCGTTGGTGACCACATACCAGCGCGGGCACTGCGAATTTTTCCAGCTTGGCGCAAGAATGGCGGCCTTGAGAACTCTGCGGATGTCCTCATGGTCGATCGGTTCGTTTTTATAGCGGCGGATTGCTCGACGATTTTCGAGTACTTTATCAAATTTCATGGAAAATTCTCCTCTGATGCAGGATAGCCGTACTGGCGCCTGTATTTTTAGGCCGCTGCTGCATGATGTCTTTTCCTTCAGACACCGAAGTGCGGAGCGAAAAAAAGATCCTGCTTTACCAGAAATTGTAGCAGGATCTCGATTTCATTCGATGCAAAACGAGAAGAATGGATCAGCGCAGGATGGTATAGGCCACAAAACAGCAGTAAACCAGGATCATGCAGATGCCTTTGGTTCGATTGAGTTTTGGAGAGAACCAGCACAGTGCGAACATTCCGATGGCGACGGCCAGAAGAATGGCGGAATCGATCACGTTAAACATGTCTGCACTAAGCGGCGAGATCGTCGCGGAAGCGCCGAGAATGAAAAGAATGTTGAGAATGTTGGAGCCGATGGCGTTCCCGATCGAAAGGCCGCTTTCGCCTTTTTTCGCCGCGGTCACGGAAGTAACCAGTTCCGGCAGCGACGTTCCGACCGAAACGACGGTCAGACCGATCAGGTTTTCGGACATGCCCAGACTCGCCGCGATCTCCTTGGCGCTGTCGACGGTGATGTCGCCGCCAAGAACGATGGCCGCAATGCCGATCAGAAGCAGAACCGGAATTTTCCAGGTCGGCATCTGCTTTTCATTGCTGTCTTCTTCGACCGGGTTCTTTTTCGCGTCCCGGATCAGCACGTAAAGATAAATCGCCAGGATGATCAGAAAAAGAATGCCTTCTACGCGGCTGAGGTTTCCTCCGAGAAGGAAGAGAAGCAGAAGCAGCGAGCAGAAAATGTTGACGCCCATATCCCGGCGAAGAACCGTTTTATGGATGACAAACGGGGTAATTGCCGCGCTGGCGCCGACCACGACGAGCGTATTGAAGATATTCGATCCCAGTACGTTGGAAATTGCCAGAGCGTTGCTGTTGGCAATGGACGCCGAAATGGACACGGACGCTTCGGGAAGCGAGGTGCCCAGTGCGACGATCGTCAGACCGACAATAACCGGCGAAACTTTCATTTTCAGTGCGGCGGCACTTGCGCCGTCCACAAACAGGTCGGCGCCCTTAATCAGCAGGACGAAGCCGACGATAAGCCATAAATAAGCCATAGATACCCTTTCTTAAAAACCATGCTCCGGTTTGGACGCAGGTCTGTCGTATGTACTGTTGTATGTACTGTCATACGACGTAAAAACGGCAGATTTCGGTTTGCCGCGCCTGCGGTGTTTCCGTTCTGCCATTTCAACGCTCTTAACTTTCTACTCTCTTTTCAAATTGCCTCTTCTTCCGCCTGGATGCCCGTCGGACGAGGTCCTGCGAAGCGATCAGAGAATTCCGTAAGAAGAAAGCAGAATGTGTATGCCGATCAGAATCAGAACCAGACCGCCCGCAATTTTGGCTTTTTTCTGGAAGTGACTTCCGGCGGCGGAACCGAGCCATACGCCGAAGGCGCAGAAGATTCCGGTGACAATCGCGATGATCACACAGGCAAGCATCGCATTCGCCCAGACCGGCCATGCGGCGACGATTTCTACCGGCGTCATCGAAAAGGAAACGCCGACAGCGAGCGCGTCGATCGACGTCGCAATCGCCAGCATGAACATTTCTCCGGTTTCAATGGAAGAATCGGTATCTTCTTCCTTTCCGGATTCACGGATCATATTGATCCCGATGAAGGCCAGCAGGCCAAAGGCGATCCAGCTCGAGAACGACTGTACGGCGCCGACAATCATCGCGCCGAAGAAGTAGCCAAGAGCCGGCATGAGGCCCTGAAACAGACCAAACCACAAGGCGCAGGCGAGCATGACTTTCCCGTCGGCATGCTTTGTGGCCAGACCTTTACAAATCGAAACAGCGAAGGCGTCCATGGCAAGTGCCGCAGACATAATGATGACCGTTACCAGATTCATGTAATTCCTTCTTTCCGTTTTGAAATCGCCGACCGTCTTTTCCACTCTGCCAGAACTGTCCGGCAGGAAGGCTAAGCCGGAATATTATACCCCACGAAATCTTCGAACGTGTCGTTCTCGATCGTTCAAATGATTTGTCCGCGCTTACTCCGATCGGGAAGTACACAATTCAAAAAGGCTTAAAACAAAGCCGATTTGCGTGCGCAGACGCAGAGTCCGCTTTCATTTTTTGGTATGGGCTTTCGTGTTTGCGGGCAGGCCGAGCGCCATAAGCGCTTTTCGAATTCCGTCCTGCGTATTGGAATCCGTTACAGCCCACGCCTGCTGTTTTACGAAGTCTTTCGCATTGCCCATCGCAAAGGAAAAAGGCACGGTTTCAAACATGGAGACGTCATTTTCCCCATCGCCAAACGCGATGACCTGATCGCTTTGCCAGCCTTCCCGTTCCATCAGCCGGCGAAGGCCTTCGCCTTTCGAAAAGCCCAGAGGCAGCACTTCAAGCTGACGCGGCGTCGTTCGATAAATCGAAAACCGATCGCCAAAGCGCGCCTGCATCCGTTCGAAGAGTTCGATCAGCGGCTGTTCTTCCTGCATGATCTGCAGCTTGTTGACGGGCTTGAAAATTTCCTCGGCGCTTTTTACGTAATGAATTTCCGGATAGCCGTCGCGCATGTCCGCCAGCCATTTCCATGGCCCTGCCGTCCAGGGATAGTCGTCATCCAGATGATTTTCCCTGCGCAGCAAAATTTTATGTTCCCGTATCGCCGGAGAAAAATAGACAAACATGCCGTCGTCAAATACGGCCTGGCTTTCCGCGTTCTGTCCGATCAGCCACGTGTAGATCTCCCGGATTTCTTCCGAAGACATCTCGTGGTATTTGGTACGTTCCTTTGCAGAGAGATCGTA
>NZ_JBKXLD010000078.1:0-10726 GCF_047010065.1 Allobaculum sp. | reverse complement strand
AAAATTTCAAAAACGAGCGATTTGTATAGTTAAGCTCGTTGGGAAAGTTCTATTTGAAAGATTCGAAGATTTTTTCGGTTTACACGTTTATGGTCTTGACAGGATGATTCTATGGTTGAAGTAATGAAACATATTTTCATTTTCGTCAACATGGAGATGAAAACGCAACTAATCATTTGGGCTTGACTTCTAAAACTATTTGAAATTATTCATAAAACCAATACGTATTAGATTGGAGAAGAAATAAAACAACCGGCAAAGGGTTCAATTCTCTTCGATTGATTCCTTCTTTGATAGATAATAACCGCTTACAAATTTCTAAATTACGACATTATTCTTATGAATTGTACGAAAATTCCGAATATTTTCGAATTTTATCGACTATTTCATGTGGAATATCCATAATTGTAATAGTTACAGGACAATCAGTTAAAGATTAATGAGATCTGCTATATAATTTATTCACAACAGATTGAATTGAGTTCAGTACGATGAAATAATGGTCAGATTGTTTCTGGAGCCGATTAGAACTCAAGGAGGACTCACTCATGAGTAAAACCAACAAAATCAAGAGCCTGCTCGCACTCAAAGGTGTGAAGAGCGTTGACTACACCTACGCGCTCGGTCTTTCCCGTCCGCAGGCCCTCAACACCAAATATTCCCGGGATGCGTTTTCGGGCGATGACCTGATCCGCCTGGCAGAACTGACAGGCACTCGTCTTGCCTTCGTAGACCCCTTCACAAGAGAAACCCTGGTCATGTTTGACTCAGGCGACGTAAAGCCGAAAGAGACTGAAGAATAAACTGAGTTCCAATTGGTGAAGGAAACCGGATCGTAAGCGGAAAGCATAATCGCATGCTTTCTGCTTTTTTCATGCTCACGGGTCGTAAATTTGAAAGAAAACAGGACAGACCCGTAGACAGCAGCTTTGCAGGCGATATAGAAAAACGTCCCTTTCTTCGACTGGAAATTCGATAGGGAAGGGACGTAAGAATTGTCAGGTTTTGACCAGAACGCCTGCAGTGAAGTTTATTCGGTGCGCAGCGCTTCGACCGGATTCTTGCGCGAAGCCATCGAGGCAGGAATGAGTCCGGCAATCATGGTCAGCGCGAGGTTGATCAGAACCAGAATGACCGCTCCGTTAACCGGGAGACTGGCAATACCCGCAACACCGGTCAGGTTCTGGACGATCATGGAAATTGGAATGTCCAGCAGTGCAGTAATTCCAATTCCAAGCAGACCGGAAATCAGACCGATGATAAAGGTTTCCGCGTTGAATACTCTTCGAATATCCCGTTTGGAAGCACCCAGGGCACGGAGAACGCCGATTTCCTTGATGCGTTCGAGAACGGAAATGTACGTAATGATTCCGATCATGATCGAGGATACGACCAGCGATACAGAAACGAAGCCCATCAAGACGTAGGAAATCAGGTTGATGACCCTCTGTACGCCGGAAAGCATTACGCCCACGGTATCGGTATACGTGATAATGTTTTCCGGTTTTCCTTCATCGTTCTGAACGTTGTTGTATTCGGTGATCAGATCGCCAAGCTTTTCCTTGTCATCAAAGCTCCTGGCATACAGCTTGATGATGGATGGTTCGTTGAGATCGATGACGCCAAGATCCGAAAGGTTGGAATCGTAGGTGGCGTTGATGTTGTTGTTATAGGTGGTGATGTAACTGAGCAGCTCTTTCTGGGGCATGCTCTGCATCTGCATCATCTGTTCAGGGGTAAGCTGATCCATCGAGAACTTCTCGCCGTTGGTAAATTCGCGTCCGGTAAAGACGTTGATTTTCGGATCGGCTTTCTGTTCCTTAACGATTTCGGAGGCATCCGCTTCGTCGGCTGCCCAGTTGCGCAGGGAGGAATCGTAAAGAATTCCACCTAATGCGGTTGAGGAAACGGTCTTTTCAGCCGGTTTCACGATACCGACAATTTTCACCGACTTGGCTTCCTTTTTAAGCGCGTCCTTGATGAAGTCTTCGTTGTCGGACTGATCAATCCAGAGACCGTTGACTTTCTGATACAGCGCGGAGTTTGGCAGGACGGAAAGCTCCATGCCGATGAAGTCTTCGTTGGTGTAGTTTTTCGTTTCGGAAACTTCAATCTTGTCGGTTTTGCCATCTAAAACGTTCTGATAGTTTTTCACCAGTTCGTCCTGATCAAGCAGACCGGCAGAGTAGAGGGCGTAGTCGGTAATTTCGTTGTTCTTATCGACAGCCAGCAGAATTTCACTTTCGTCTTTTGGCCAGGCGCCGTCGATCAGCTGGTAATTGTCTTCGCGCAGAGCCTGGGAATCCGGCATCTGGGTCCAGATTTCCTGGTTCATCGGCGAACTTACCCCAAACGCGGACTGAACCTGGCCCATCTGACTAAAGCCGAGCTTATCGATCAGTTCGTTCGGCGATACGCGTACCAGACCATAATCCGAATTGGAATTGAAGACAGTCATATCCATGCCGTACGAATATTCAATGGCTTTTGCGGTGGATGTGAATTCATCCCCCTGATCCGATTCCAGATATTTCTTGAATTCGGCGAGGTTGTTCGTCTTGGATGAAGAAATGGAATCCAGAATGGATTCGACCATTTTCGAGGTCGTGATTTTTCCGTCTTCCATTTCGCTGGCTTCTGTCTCGTCCTGCATATCCATCATCGCACTCATCATGACCGACATGTCCATCGTGTTGTCTTTCAGCTCAATCGGATAGTCCGCCATCGTATCGTTCTCAACGCGGGTAATATAATCCTGAACCCCGTTGGAAAGGGACATGATCAGACCGATTCCGATAATGCCGATGGATCCCGCAAAGGAAGTCAGAAGCGTTCTGCCTTTTTTGGTCATCAGGTTGTTGAACGAAAGGGAAAGGGCTGTCCAGAAGGACATGCTTGGCCGTTTGAGCTTCTGCTCTTTGGCTTCTTCCTTTACTTCTTTAACCGGCATGGAATCGGAAATCATCTTGCCGTCCTTAAGGCGGACAATTCGGGTGGAATAGCGTTCGGCCAGTTCCGGGTTATGGGTAACCATGATGACCAGACGATCCCTGGCGATTTCCTTAAGCAGTTCCATGATCTGCACAGAAGTCTCGGAATCCAGCGCACCCGTCGGTTCATCGGCCAGAACGATTTCCGGATCGTTGACCAGAGCACGGGCGATTGCAACACGCTGCATCTGACCGCCGGACATCTGGGTCGGCTTCTTGTTGATCTGATCTTTCAGACCGACTTTTTCAAGCGCAGCGATTGCCCGCTTCTTTCTTTCTTCCTTAGGAACTCCGGAAAGCGTCAGGGACATTTCGACGTTCTTGAGTACGCTCTGTTGCATGATCAGGTTGTAGCTCTGGAAAATAAATCCGATTCGATGGTTTCGGTATGTGTCCCAGTCTTTATCTGTATATTCCTTCGTGCTTTTTCCATTGATGATCAGATCGCCGCTGGTGTACTGATCGAGACCGCCAATGATATTCAGAAATGTCGTCTTGCCGCAGCCTGAAGGGCCGAGGATGGAGACGAATTCATTGTCCCGGAATGTGACGCTCAAGCCGTTGACCGCATGAACGATCTCATCGCCGGAGTAATACTCTTTGACAATATTTTTACACTGAAGCATTATTCGCTCCTTTCATGAATTCTTAGATAGAGTACAGGAAAAATGTGGAAATTCCATGGCATACGTCCAGCAAGATCTGACATTTAATTTTCTGTTAAGGAAATCAACCGATACGGCCGCTGCTCTTTTGTGGTATCGATCTTTTTCTTTTGAAAGAACTCGAACCTATATAGAAATACTACATAGAGTATCTATTGATTTTTCCGATCTCCCCGTTGGAAAACAAGAACAATCCTGCATTTCAGCTGTCGCGGACGATGGAATTTTGATGAACCGTCCTGAGTTAAAAACGAAGCAGATTTCGCCAGAAAAGCGCCTCCTTATCTCGTAAAGATAAAGAGGCGCTTTTCCATGGGGGTCAGTTATCCACTCTCCGGCCAGAACAAAATCGGTTTGAGGGAAGGAATGAATCGCTGTATGCAAAATGCGGCATAAGCATATTTGAGATCGGATTATCAAAAATTAGTAATTTTGAGAATTTAAACAATCGAGATATGTAAACGATTACAATTACACTAGTGATTACTTTTTCGTGATTACAGCTGGTCCTGTTCCGAAATCCGGGCAAGCTTTTCGGATCTGGATCAGTTCCTGACTCCTGAAAAGGAGAATCGCCGCAAAGAATCTAGAAGCCATTTCATCCTGCGCAGGGCAAGGCGAAGGATAAGTTGTGCGTTTTGCGGCCGAATCGGTCTTCTTCTATTCCATTGTCACTCGTGACAGACTGGCGAACTCCGGGCAGTTTCCAACTAAGAAGACTGATTCAAAAGAGAAAAAAAGGCTCTATATAGAAAGGAAAAACATGAAAAAACATTCACGCATTTTTCTTCAGGTTCTCTGCAGCGGATGCATGGCTTTTGGAAGCGTTACTTCTTCCCTTATGCCGGTCTTTGCGATTGAAGAAACAGATCCAGGTGCACTATCCGAAGTTCCTGTCGCAGTGCCGAATCTTACCAAACTGCCCCTCACGGTGGATTTAGAAGGAGAGTCCTGGGGAAGCGGCAACGGGGCAGACAAAGCAATCGATGGCGATATGGCACCATTTTTGACGGCCTGAAGAACAGTTACATGGTATTCGATCTTGGCGAAGAGAAAACGATCGCCGGTATTGGATACTGCCCGCGCACCAACGCAGGCAACAATAATTATGCCGCCAGAACGCAGTATGGCGTGATCGCCGGAAGCAACGATAAAGAGACCTGGACGGATCTTTATACCATTCCGGAAGTCCCCGCTCAGAACAAAATTACCCAAGTACGCGCTTCTTCGTTTAATGAAGGCGTTTCTACATCCTATCGCTACATCAAATATTACAAAAATGAACGAGGAACGAACCCCGATGCAGATTATGTAAACATTGCAGAATTTGAAGTGTATGGAGAAGGTACTGATTATGTCCTTTCGGATCTTTGCGGTTTGAAAGGAAACGTTTCAGCGCTTCCGCAGTCTGTTATAGCTGGCGGAGTAGAAAGAAACGTAACCTGGCAGATTCCGGATCTTGACGGTCGGATTCCGTTTTCGGTAATCGATGTAACTGGAACCGTTGAGGCAGCGGAAGGTCTTCCAGAAGGGGCCATTACTGCGAAAGCCTGGCTGTATCCTGCAGATCTTGAATATCTGATCAATGGAAATGCAGCAGAGAATGATCCGCTCTGGACACTGGCTAAAAAACTCGATCCAGGACTGCTCAATACAGAAGCCGCAGATCAGGGATGGGAAGAAGGAAAATCCTGGGGCGTCATCGGTGAAAAAACCACAGGCACTGCTGCCAGCGACGGCGATTACGGAATTACTGGATCCAATTCCTCCCTTAGTCCATATGACTATGGCTGGTGGGCTGGAACGAAGAATGAGGATTCCCAGAATTTAAAGATTAAGCTGACGCTTCCAGCCGGAAAGCATACGATTCAGGTCGGTACCCATGGATACTGGTGGAATTCGGACAGCCGGCGCGGTCAGAAGGCGTACTGGCGTCTGGAAGACGGAACGGAATACGAACTTGGCGACTGCAGCAGCACCGAAGAGAATGCGCAGGCTTTCCGTTATGAAATTGATCTGAATACTGACCAGACGGGAACGCTCGTATTCAAAAAGACTGGAGAAAAAGAGCCGACCATTGCCTGGGTTACTGTATCCGGAAAATACGATGGACTGGATCGTTCCACTCTGAATACGTTCTATGATCATGTAAAAGATTACGAGTCCGCACAGTACAGCGCGCCTTCCTGGGAAGGATTCCCCGACGCGCTTGCAGCTGCCGCAGAGGCACTCAAAACTCCGCTGCCTACCGAAGAAGCAGTAAGTGAAGCTTTGACCAATCTGCAAAGAGAAGCTGCTGAACTGAAGCGTCTGTTTACGCTGACGTTTAAAAACGGAAACGAGATCTTCTATACAGTAGAGAATGCTGTAGAAGGCGGCCCGCTTAGCAGCTATATCCCTGCGGAAATCCCGACTGGACCTGAGGGCAGTGTATTTATCGGCTGGGGCATTCAGGACGGAGATGTCCTTTCCGGCAGCCGCCTTGAATTTACAGCCCAGTTCAAAGGGGATACGACCAATCTGGCAAAACTGGTAAGCGATAACGAAAACAAACTCGGTACGGATGATCAGATTCCGGATATCTATACAGATGAATCCTATACTGCGTTCAAAACGGCCATGGATGCTGCTAAAGCAATCACAGAAAAAGAACTGCCTACAGTGGATGAAGTGAAATCCGCTGAAGAAGCGCTGACAACTGCTGTAGCGGGACTGAAAGATGCGGTTATCTTTACCTTTAAGACCACGGAAGAGGATGCTTCTCCAGTAAAAGTAAAAGTGGAAAAAGATTCTGCTCAGTCCGTCTGGGAAAACAAAGTTCCTTCTTTCACCCGTGAAGGATTTGTCTTTACCGGCTGGGATGCTGAGCTTCCTCAAACAGCCATGGCTTCGACCACATTTATCGCCCAGTGGAAATCTGCTCTTGTCAGTCCGGTCGCGTATTTCCCGTTTAACGGAAACCCGAACGACCACGTTGGAAACTGGGATGGTGTTTCGATTGCGGAAGATGGAATTCGCTATGATGACGAAGGCAAAAATGGCCAGAGTATCCATATCGATCCCAATAAAGGCCTGAAATTTGAAAATACTTTCGGCATCGACGATGATTCTGACTGGACCATCAGCTTCTGGGCCAAATCCGATCTCGAATATTCTACAAGTACTTCCGATCTGAGAACGTATTCCATTATGCAGGATCAGACTGAATCCACAGAGCTTGCTCTGCGCCTTGGTCAAACAAGAGCTGGGTTTGGCATTCGTGTCAATCCGGAGAGTGGAGGCGTCCTTTCTTTAAGCCAGGAACCTTTTTTAAATAAAGACGCGTGGAATCATTTTACCTATGTTCATGATGAAACTGCAGGTCAGGTGAAAGTATATGTTGATGGCGTACAGAAGGGCGTAACGCTGGATGACGAACGAACCGGATGGAAAATTCATTTCCCGGGATACTATCTTGGAAAATCCGATTTCCAGGGATCGGTAGATGAACTGCGAATTTTTAATAGAGCCTTGACCCCGGAACAGATCACGGATGTCTTTAACGACCCGCAGCAGACGACGAAGATGTACACGATCACGTTCAAATATGGTAATGACGTCCTTGCTTCCGATGAATATGCGAAAGCCACATCTGCATCGGAGATTCAGGCAGCTGCTGAAAAAGCACTTGAAGACAACAACATCACGGCAGAAGCAGGCACGATCGCTTCCTGGAATAAGGAATTTGCGGACATCGACGCAAACGAAGAATACGTCTTAACTTTTGTTGCGGATAAAACGGATCTTCAGAAGGCCTACGATGACTACTCTCTTTTGAGTAATGCAGATCGCGCATGGACGGATGCTTCTTTTGCGGCATTGACAAGTGCTCTTACGAGCGCAAAAGCAATCCTGGATAAGGCAGATGCATCTGTTGCTGAAGTTGGTGATACTCTGAGCGCCCTCAATTCGGCCCATGCGGGACTGAAAGAAGCTGTGAAGGTTACCTTTGATTCCAAAGACGGATCTGCAGTGGGTCCAGTTTATGCTCCAAAAGGGGAAGTTTTTGAGGCTCCAGAAAATCCGACACGCAGCGGATTCGAATTTGCAGGCTGGTTTAAAGATGAAGCCTTCGAAACCCAATTTGTATTCGGTACAGATACCGTCGAAGAAGAGACGACACTGTACGCAAAGTGGGTAGCAACCGATAAAGCGCCGCTTGGTAAAGCACTTGATCTGGCAGCAGATGTTCTCAAGAGAAATCTGATGAGCGCAGCAGATCATGAGGCTCTCAATACATCCATTACCGCCAATCAGGAAGTTTACGAGGCAGTGGATTCTACGGTAGAACAGATTAATGCTGCAGTTCAGGCGGTTCTCAACGTGCTTCAGGATAAGGATGCAACTGGTGTAGCCATCACAGGCGTATCTGGCATTGCTTCTAAGAGTACGAAAAATTCGACTACAGAAGGCCGCAATTCCAGAATTGAGGAAACACTCGACAATGATCCGCAGTCTTATTACCACTCGGATGACAGTACAAGCGAGCTGGTTGCCAAAGATCGAAACCTGTTCTATGACCTTGGCGAATCGAAAGATCTGTTTGCGATCAGCTTCCTGCCCAGACAGTACACTTCTCCGATTAACGGAGACCTGTTTAATGTTGAAGTATATGCGGGAGAATCTGAGGAAGAAATGACATGCGTAGGTACCTATGCGTTTGACCATGCAGTCGATGGCAATGAGGCGTATTTCAGCAATGAAACGCGCGACCAGTACCGCAACATGTACTTCACCCCAGTTCACGCTCGTTACGTCAATCTGGTGATTAAAGCCACTGGAGGAAAGTCTCAGCCTGTGAACACGACGGCAACCGTGGCAGAAGTAAAATTCTTCTCGCCAAGTGATAAGACGGATTTGAATGCCTCGATTGAAGCAGCAAAAGCAAAATCTGAAGATGCTTACACTGCCGCTTCCTGGAAGGCTATGCAGGACGCACTCGCAAAAGCGGAAGCTGCTGCTGCAAATCCAGCCGCTTATCAGACGGGAGACAACAGCGTGGATGCAGCTAAGGCAGCGTTAGATACGGCTGTTGAAGGACTGGTTGAGAAAGTTACCGTGACATTCGATGTAGACGGTACGGCAACCTCTCAAACTATTGATCCAGGAACTCCTGTCGATAAACCTGCTGATCCAGAAAAGACTGGCTATACCTTCGACGGATGGTATGCTCCAGAAGCGGACACGGCCTTTGATTTCACAACGAAAATCGACACGAGTGTTACGCTGACGGCACGCTGGACGATTAACAGCTACACGGTGACGATGAATGCGGATAACGGTTCTGAAGCGACAACCGTTAAAGCAGACTACAACACAAAGATCACTGCTCCGACCGAACCGACAAAGACTGGCTGCACCTTTGCTGGATGGTTTGCGGAGGATTCCGAAACCGCGTTTGATTTCAATACGCCAATTACTGCGGATCTCACGCTGACAGCCCATTGGACGATTAACACCTATACCGTGACGATGAATGCGGATAACGGTTCTGAAGCGACAACGGTGAAAGCAGAGTACAATACGAAGATCACAGCGCCGACCGCTCCAACAAAGACTGGTTACACCTTTACAGGCTGGTTTGCGGCTGGTTCTGATACCGCATTCGATTTCAATACGCTAATTACTGCAGATCTCACACTGACTGCGCATTGGACGATCAACTCGTATACGGTCACCTTCGAATCGAATGGCGGATCGGATGTTGCTGCTGTTTCAGCCAATTACCACACGACGATTGAAGCGCCGACCGCGCCCACAAAGAACGGCTATACGTTCGCAGGCTGGTTTAAGGACGAAGCACTCACACAGACTTTCAACTTCGCTTCCGATAAGATCACGGAAAGCACGACCCTCTACGCGAAGTGGGAAGCTCCTGTTGAAGAGAAAGTAACCATTACCTTCAATACCGGAAAGGGCAATCCAATTGATTCTGTCCAGATTAAAAAAGGCGAAACGTATACTCCTCCTGCAAACGCAACGCATCCAACCGAAGGATACCGTCTGGTCGGCTGGTTTACGGATGCTTCCTGCTGGGACCGCTACGTACCAGGTCCTGTAAATTCTGATCTGACGCTTTATGCGAAATGGTCAAATATTTATACGATCAAGTTCAATACGGGTGCTCCGGATACGACTGTCGCACGACCTGTACGCTATAACGAAAAAGTCACTGTACCGACCGTTACTGCACCTGAAGGAAAAGTTCTCGAAGGCTGGTATACCGACAAGGAATACACGCAGAAATTTGACCTGGATGCTCCGGTTACTGCAGATCATGAACTCCATGCCAAATGGGTAGATGAGGAAAAAATCACTGTCACCTTCAATACCGGAAAGGGTAATCCAATCGATCCTGTCCAGATTAAGAAAGGCGACACGTATACTCCGCCTGCGAACGCCACGCATCCAACCGAAGGATACCGTCTGGTCGGCTGGTTTACGGATGCTTCCTGCTGGGACCGCTACGTACCAGGTCCTGTAAATTCTGATCTGACGCTTTATGCGAAATGGTCGAACATTTATACGATCAAGTTCAATACGGGTGATCCGAATACGACTGTGGCACGACCTGTACGCTATAACGAAAAAGTCACTATCCCGACCGTTACTGCACCTGAAGGAAAAGTTCTCGAAGGCTGGTATACAGACGAGAACTATACACAGAAGTTTGATCTGGATGCTCCGGTTACTGCAAATCATGAACTCCATGCCAAATGGGTAGATGCAAATCCGGAAGAGCAGCTCGACAAAACGCTGATCATGATGGCGACGGATAAAGCCGCATCCATCCTCAACGCTCTGACCAGCTTCCATAACGAAAGCGCCAAAACAACTTTCGCAGAGAAGAAGACAGAAGCAGACAGCGCAAAATCGTCTGCCACAACGCAGAAGGGACTCGATGATCCCGCAAAAGCTCTGAATGACGCAATGCTGAAACTGCGCAAAGCGCCATCCAAAGACACGCTGGATACACTGAAATCTTCCAAATAAACGGTTTCAAAGAAAAGAATGTCAGGGCGTCTGCCGATC
>NZ_JBKXLD010000077.1:1092-10772 GCF_047010065.1 Allobaculum sp. | reverse complement strand
TCCAGGACTTGTCCAGAAGCCACTGGGCTTCTGTGGGTCCGGTCAGCAGCGCGCCGCTGCTGTGCTTCAAATCGAACGCCAGTCCGGTCTGATGTTCCGAATATCCAGGTCTCGCAGAGAAGGTATCCGCCTCAGCCTGACCATAGCCGGCGACATAGTTGTTGTAGAGGCCGGCCTGCGTGTCGTAGCTTCGGAAATTGGACGTGTCATAGCTTACGTCCATGCCCTGCGCGATCATGTCCGCAATCAGAGCGGAAACCTGCGCGCTGGCGGTCGGATCGACGCCTGGGGCATAATCCGCCGGAAGACCGTGCTTTTTATTCGCAATCAGAATGCCGTCCTTATAGTAAATGCCGTCGATTGTCTCTTCTTTTAGAGCAGTAGCCTGCCCGTTTTCCGGAAGCGTTTCAGCGGGAACCGAATCCCCATCCTGGGGACCGTCAGGCGACTGGATGGCTTCTTCCGCTTTGCGTCTGGCTTCGGCAATTTCTTCGGATGTTCGTTCCGAGCGCTGAGCCGAGGGAACGGTCTGGCTGCTCGGATCCGCCTGGGAAGAAGTGCCTGACCTGGAAGAGCTGCAGGCGGCCATTCCAAAAATGGAAAGCGCAGCGAGCTGGGCGGCTAAAATCAGTTTTTCGATTTGACGTCCTTTCATGCGAAGGCTCCTTTCGACCGCATCCGCTTCTGGCAAAACTGCGGACGCAGATGTTTTCTCTTTTTCATACGTGTTGAATGTATTGCCCTGGAAGAGGAAAGACCAGACCGATCAGTTCCGGCTCCTGTTTTATCAAGCAGACCGTACACTTTTTGCACCGAAAAAGGGATACGGGCTTGCTGGATTCCGGTGGAGTTCAGGCTGTCTTGTTTTATCGGTTTTGGCAATGATAAGATGATTATAACTAATTAATATTCATATTCAGGGAGGTTCTATGAAAAACTGTCCATCCTGTCATTATTCCAACAAGGATGAGGCTCGATTCTGTGCAAAGTGCGGGACGCCGCTGCCCAATTCGAACTTCACCGCAAATCCGAATCCAAACCCAGCGGATCGTCCAAATCCGGCATCGTCTGACGGCCTGCAGACCGGGCAGAGGCCAAATCCTCAAAATCCGTCGTCCAACAGAGGATTTTCGCCCCATTACGGTCCGAACAGCGCAGGGCCAAATGGCTATGCTGAACCGCCGCGTCAGCCCGGTCCGCAAAACTATGCCCCAGTGCCGCCTGCACCCGTTTCCGGTCCTTCCGCTCCTCAGCCCAAAAAGTCTGGCTCTGCAGGGAAAATCGTTCTGATCGTTCTGGCTGCTGCACTTCTTTTAGGGGTCGGCGCCTTTGGCGGATGGTTCTTCTTCACCTATAACGGGGCTGGCAGGCAGGATGTGGCCGTCATCTCCTCCGATTCGTCCGCGAAGGATTTTCTGTCGGACAAATCGTCGGATTCTTCCCAGAAGCCGAGTGCCGAATCGTCTTTAAAGGCTTCTGAAGCTCCCGCATCCGACGAAAAAGCATCCGTCAGCTTGCAGGCTGCGCAAGCAGAAGAGCCGAAACCTGAACCAAAACCGGAGCCAAAGCCAGAACCCGCAAAGACGCAGTATCGCCTCAATTATGTGATGAAGGTTCGCAGCGGACCGTCTCTGGATCATTCCCAGGTCGATCGTCTTAGCGAAGGCACCATCATTACCGTGCTTGAAGAAGAAACCGCGGGTGACGGCAGCGTCTGGGGGCGTGTTGGCGAGGACAAGTGGGTCTGCCTTTCGGATGACGACTATGTTTACGCTTCCCGCGCAGGCTGATTCTCATCCGTTTTCCTTCTGCGTACGATCGCGTTTGAAAACAGGCCGTTTTCGGATCTGTTCCAATTTCTTCAAAAAGATTGCCGCTTTATCTGGACAGAACGCCGAAAGCATTAATTAAAAACCTTACCACTGTATTTACAATTCATAAAAATTATTATTCATACAATACAACAGCCAGCAAGCTTCCCTCTTCATAAGGAAATCCTGCTGGCTGTATTTGAATGCATAGTTTGAAATTGTCTACGAAGTATCATCGGGCGCTCAGGCCTTCTTTTTGTACGCAGAAGGTCAGATTTCGCCAGGTGATGACTCAGCTCTAGCCGTTTTTCGCTTCGGCGATGGGGTCGGGATGTTCGGGACGAAACGAGGTCCACCGTCCAAACAGACCGCATGGCAGTACCGCGTCGCCGGCCTGAATCGGCAGAAGCGTTTCGCCGGTTTCCACATAGCCGCCATGCTGGCGAACAACCGTGCGCTCCAGGGTCTGCGAAAGGGTCGAGAGCGGGAAGCCGGTAGTGTACAGATTGACGATAAAGAACAGCGCGTCATCGGCTAGCAGCTTCTGCGCTTCGTCGATCAGTTCATAAATGTTGTCTTCCAGTTTCCAGACTTCGCCGTTCGGGCCGCGTCCGTAAGAAGGCGGGTCCATGATAATGCCCTGATACGTCCGTCCGCGGCGCAGTTCGCGGCGTATGAATTTCAGCGCGTCATCGATCAGGAAGCGGATCTTTTTATCCTGCAGATGGTTCAGTTCCATGTTTTCTCTGGCCCAGGCGTTAATGCCTTTGGAGGCGTCGAGATGGATGACTTCATCGGCACCGGCTTTGGCAGCCGCCATAGTCGCCCCGCCGGTATAGGCGAAAAGGTTCAGAACGCGGATCGGCGCTTCGGGCGCTTTTTTCTTCCGTTCGCGGATGGCCTTCATTATAAAATCCCAGTTGGACGCCTGTTCCGGAAAAAGACCGGTATGCTTAAATCCGGTCGGGGAAATTTTAAAGCGAAGATCTTTATAGGAAATCGTCCAGAAATCCCGGACGGATTTTTTGAATTCCCACTGTCCGCCGCCTTTGTTCGAACGATGATAGACGGCGTCCGCTTTTTTCCATGGCCGTTCGTCATCGATCGGCCAAATGGCTACCGGATCCGGGCGGCGCAGAACGACATGGTTCCAGCGCTCGAGCTTTTCTTTATTTCCTGCATCAAGGACCTCATAATCGGTCCAGTCTCTGGCAATTTGATTCATAATCGATACCTCTAATCAACAACAGTATAATCGATTCAAAGAAAATGACCGGCCGCAACGATGTTTCGTTTTTGACCGCGCCCGGATCAGGCCGTACCGCATGAAAAAAGGCAGATCGGGCATGAGCCCAATGGGCGATGCCAAAAAATGAAATAATACTTGTGGTCCTATTTAGAACAGAAAGGATGTTAATCATGTTTGTTCAGCTGATCTGTAAAAACAGAGAAGAGAAACAGATGGAAGAACTGTATGAAGTGCTCGGCGCACTTTGCGAGCGGGAAGGCGTTCAGATTGAAGAGCGCGGCGGCCATGTTGAAATTCTGGTCTGCCCGCAGGGAAAAATCGTCGCCAGAGAAGATGGAAAGGATCTGATTCTTTCTTCCAATACCCGTCACGGCGGTCCTGGCTTCCACGCGTTTGTGGTCGATCTGTTTAAAGACATTGAAGAAGAAATTCCCGGAGACTATGAGCTCGATGACGATCTCGACTATGCCAGGGACGAAAATTTTGACCGTCTGGTGCAGCAGTACGAGCAGGAGATCGATTATGTCCGTCAGCTCGTTCTGGAAGAACCCGGATTTAAAGATCGAAACTATATGTTCGATGAAACGTACTATCTGCCCAAAGCAGAGGCAGGACAGGTTCTGACCGCCAGCGGCGACATGGATGAACACGAATTCCGCGCAAAGGATGCGGCTGAACTCATGGATCATTTTTATGTCTGGAACAACTGGGATCGCGACGGACGCTTTTTCCGCAACGCAGCCCTGACGCTTCTGGCCAAGGAAAGCTACGGCGAATTTTCCAAAATGAACGAACAGACGGAAAAGGTGGCCAACGAAATCTGTGATGATCTCGAAATCGCCTTCCGTCTTGACCCGACGCTTGGACTTCCAATTGACGCCTATAAGAAACTGATTTCTGTTCTGGGACGCGACAACAAACTGGAAGGAGCCATCGAAATGGACGGGGAAGCTGTCTCGTATCGGACACGCGAAGTCTACCACATCTTTGAAGACGTGCGGATTGTAGCTGCGGGTACTGCAGAGAGAAGCTACGATCCAGCCACACAGTCCGTTTTCCTGACTTCTCCATTCAAAGAAGAACAGGAATGGGCCTGGCTGCTGCAGGCTTCCAAGCAGCCGTCCATTCTTCCTGACTTGAAAAGCGTACAGGAACAGGAGCCGGAGTTCCGCAAGGACGACAGCGTCCTGTGGCTGGAAGAATACAAGCAGGATGGCATTTACACGATCGATGCCATGATCCGCGACAACATGCGCGATCTCTATATTCATGGCGTAGCGCGCAGCGAAGCGGAACGCGACTATTTGAAGACGTGCATTGAAGAATCCGGCTTTACCACCCTTTAGTCAAAGCAAGAAGAAGTTTTGAGACTTCATACCTGCAGGATGTGCGGGATGATAAAACCGAAGACCCTCAGCCAAAACGAAGCAAGACAGGGAAGCCGGCGTATAAACGCGTCTGGCTTCCTTTTTCTATGCATGACCCGGCAGATTTTGCGCACCGATCCGCCGGGCAGATTCGCACAGCCGATCCGGCAAAAGCATTCGCCAAAAGTTTTCCAGCCTGAGATTTCCCAAAAACAAAGCGGCCGTTCTGTGCAGAGCAGAGCGGCCGTCTTTTAAGACAGAGGCAGGTTTTTATTTCCAGTAGCCGTAATACGTTTCGAACAGTCTGCGGTTGACTTCGTCGCCGCCGTCCACGTTCGAGCTGACAAAGACGGGCGGCTTCCTGCCGGCTTTGGCGAGGTTTTCAATGACCTGCGTCATCATGGCATCCATCAGGAAAATGCCCAGGAAGTTGGAAACCGGGCCGACGGGCGTATCGCAGCCTTCAATTTCCAGAGAGGCATCGCCTTTGGGGGCGTGGTTGTCGAGAACGACATCGGCAAGCTCAAAGAGCCGCTTGCCCGACGGCGCGCGGGACGTGCACGCTTTCGAGTGAGCCAGAGAAGTCAGAGCTATGACTTTGGCACCTTTTTCTCTGGCGGCCTGCGCCATTTCCACGGGTACGCTGTTTCTTCCGGAGTTGGAGATGATGACAATCGTGTCCTTTTCATCGAGCTTGTACAGCTCAAGCAGCGAGGCGGCATAGCCGGAAATGCGCTCGAGACCGGTCGACTTGGTCGGGAAGTCGATGACCATCAGCTCCTGGGGAAGGATAGCTTTAATGAGCGCCAGTCCGCCGGCGCGGGCGTACACTTCTTCAGCCATCATGTGCGAATGGCCGGAACCAAATACGTAAATTCGTCCGCCCTGCAGACAGCTGTCTGTCAGCAGCGAGGCGGCTTGCTGAATGTGAGCTTCTTCGTCTTCAAATGTCTGATCGAGAAGGCTGGAAGCATGCTGGTAATACTTTGCGGCTGCATTCATGAGGATCCGTTTCCTTCTTTCTTTCCTTTTTTACGGGGATGAGCAACAGTACCATCTTTTGCTGCGCCGCCTGGAGTGCGGATTTCTTTTCAGGATGCGGAGAGATCGGCGGCGCAGGTGCGGACACAGATCCGGCTGCCGGATCCATGCCGGAAGATGGTAAATCGCTTCCTGCTGTCTTTACTTTAGCCGACAAAAAACAAAGCGGTAATCCTTTGTATGCATATGCAGACAATTGGAGCCGCCAGGATCCGAAAAACGGCGTTTTCCGTATACGATAGATGTTTTATTATCCATTCAATGAAGAAATAAATTCATACGGACTGAATTGTTCAAACATTCCGCCAGGTAAACGAAAAGAGTACGCACATTTGTACAGACCTGCGCCTGCCTTTCGGGCATGGGGGAGCATGGTATAATAACAGGACGATTCTTACCGCCCGAACGGGCAAAACGATGCGGTCAGAGATCGGATTTCGACCGCTTTTTCGAGAAAAGAAGAGGGAAGCAGAATGAGCGAGTTGATGGAGAAACTGAACCCGGCACAGAAAGAAGCGGTGTGCTGTCTGGACCGGCCGCTGCGCATTGTCGCCGGCGCCGGATCGGGCAAGACCAGCGTACTGATGGCCCGCATTGAATATCTGATCCGTGAAGCGGATGTGTACCCCAGCCGGATCATGGCGATCACCTTCACCAACAAGGCTGCCCGGGAAATGAAAGACCGCCTTGAGGCAATCCTGCCTGAAGAAGCGGGTGACGTGCGCATTTCGACGATTCACTCGCTGTGCGCCCGCATTTTGCGCATGGACGCCAAAGCGGCCGGCTATCCGTCCAACTTCACCATCCTCGATGGGGACGACCAGAAATCCATGGTCAGCCGCATTCGCAAGGAAAAAGGATTCGATAATAAGAAATATCCCGCCGGGCAGATTCTCAGCTTCATTTCTTCATGCAAGCGCGAACAGGTCGATCCGGAGAAAGCGCGCGTTCTGGCCGATACGCCGGGCGGACACGTGCTGACGACGATTTATGCCGAATACCTTCGCGAACAGAACGAAATGTTCGCCATGGACTTTGACGATCTGCTTCTCAATACGGATGCTCTCCTTACCGAAAACGAAGTCGTCCGCACCAAGTGGCAAAACCGTCTTGACTACATTCACGTCGACGAGTTTCAGGATACCGACCCGATCCAGTATTCCCTGATTCGAAAACTCGTTCGCCCCGATGCCCAGCTCGTGGTCGTCGGCGATCCGGACCAGACTATTTATTCGTGGCGCGGCGCTTCGGTTTCCATCATCATGGATTTCGAAAAAGATTTCCCCGATGCAAAAACGATTATCCTCGATCAGAACTACCGTTCAACACAGGTCATTCTCGACGCGTCCAACGCGCTGATCGCCAACAACCGCAACCGCGTGAAAAAAGATCTGTTTTCCACGCGTCCAAGCGCGCAGCCGATCCTTACCTTTGGGGGCATGGAAGACGAAAGCGAAGCCAGCTTTGTGGCGATGATGATCGCCCGTCTTCATTCGATCGGCGCCAAGGATCTCAAGCCCGTTCCGTATAAAGATATTGCGGTTCTGTACCGGGCCAACTATATTTCCCGTATTTTTGAAAAAGAACTCGTAAAGCAGAAAATTCCGTACCGCATTCTGGGCGGCATCCGCTTCTTCGAGCGCAAGGAAATCAAGGACATCCTGGCCTACCTCTTTCTTCTGCGCAAACCGGATCCCGATGATCCGGCGTTCATGAGCCAGGATCTGTATCTCGAGCGCATCATCAATGTGCCAAGCCGCAAAATCGGTCCAAAATTCATGGATACGCTGCGCAAGGAAAGTCAGGATCGAGGATTAAGCATGCTCGATGTGCTGCGTGATCCAAAAACCGTCAATGCGGCCAGGGCCAGATCCTTTATCGATGTGCTCGACCGCATTCAGGCGCGCTATGAAAAGTACGGTCTGCTCGGTCTGGTCGACGCGGTCGTCGAAGAGACCGGCTATAAGAAATCGCTGGCGATGGATGAAGTCGAAGAGCGCATGCAGAACATCGGTGCGCTCGAGAGCGATATTACCGCCGCCTATTCCAACGACGCGACCCTCACCCTCGATGAATACTTAAGCAATCTGGCGATTTACACCGGCCGCATCGACGAAGAAGACCGCAACGCCGTCACCCTTTCTACGGTCCATACCGCCAAGGGCATGGAATACCCGGTGGTGTTCGTGAGCGGCCTGTATGAAGACACGTTTCCGTCCATGCGCTCCGTTATGGAAAGCGGAAAAGAAGGCATGGAAGAAGAGCGGCGCCTCATGTACGTCGCCATGACCCGCGCAAAGGACCTTCTGTTTCTGACGTGGAACACCGGCTATATGTACAGTCAGCAGGGCAATCGAATTCCTTCGCAGTTTATCGACGAAATTCCCGATACGCTGACTGCCCACATGCGCCGTCCTGGTCCCGTACCGGAACTGAGCGATTTGGAGCAGGAGAAAAAGGACGTCAAAACGTCGAGACAGACCGGCGAAAAGATCGCCAAACTGGTCGAAAATCGCGAGAAGCGCATGAAGTCGGCCCGTACCCTTGCGGCACGCGCCAAGTCCAGACCGAAAAAGGTGACGTACCATAAGGGCGATCGGATTTTCCACAATAAGTTCAAGCAGGGAACGATCCTCGACGTTTCCGGCGATATTATCCAGATTCAGTTTGACGGATACGATCACGTCAAAAAGATTAACGCGAACTTCATTACGCCGTTAGCCGACGTCGATCCCGAAGATCTCGCCAGCTGAAACCCGTCCTTAGCCGCCTGCGACAAGCGGGGTGCACTTTGATACAATGGACGATGGTTTCATTTCCTTTTCAGGCCCGCCGCGCAGTATGCGGCAGGCTGTAATCCGAACAGGAATAAAGAAATACATAAGAAAAGAATATGTACGAATAAATACATGGAAACGGTCTGTACAAGGACCGTATTCCCCTCCCGTTTTCCCTGGCTGACCGGCTTTTACATTCGCAGTCGGCCGCAGGAGACCGGCAGGAGGAGCAGAGACAGGAGGCATGCCGTATGGATGAAATCAAACGCATTGAAGAACTTCGCCGTCTTCTTGAACGGTATTCAAGAGAGTATTACATCAACGACAATCCGACGGTATCCGATGCGGAATACGACGCGCTGCTCGAAGAGCTCAAGGCGCTCGAAGCCAGACATCCGGAAAGCTACGATCCCAATTCGCCAACGCAGCGCATTATCGGAAAAGTGCTCGACGGCTTTGAAAAAGTCGTCCACGACCAGCGCATGCTTTCTTTGGATGATGTCTTTTCCAAAGAGGAACTGAAAGAGTTCTGCGAACGGATCTGGAAAGAATTTGGACGGGCATCCTTTGTGTGCGAATGCAAGTTCGACGGACTGGCCATGGCTCTGATTTATGAAAACGGGTCCTTTGTTCGTGCGGTTACGCGCGGGGATGGATCGGTCGGCGAAGACGTGACGGAAAACGTCCGCACGATTTCTTCGATTCCGATGCATATCGACGAGGCGGGCCATGTAGAAGTGCGCGGGGAAGTCATCATGCCCAAGGCGAGCTTTGAAAAGCTCAATGCGCTCCAGGAAGAAATGCATCTGCCGCTGTTTGCTAATCCGCGAAACGCCGCGGCCGGCACGATCCGCAACCTGGATACGTCCATTGCCCGCAAGCGCCGCCTGGACATGTTTCTTTACTATTTCCAGAACGGCGAAGAGCATGGCGTAAAAAGCCAGGCCGAAGCCCTCGAACAGCTCAAAGCCATGGGCTTTTCGGTTTTCCCCAACTGGAAGCTCTGCACTTCCTTTGAAGAAATCTGGGACTTTATTGAAAGCATTTCGAAGATTCGTTCGAGTCTTCCTTTTGAAATTGACGGCATTGTCGTCAAACTGAACGATTTTGCGATGCAGCATGAGATCGGTGTGACTGCCAAGTATCCGCGCTATTCCATCGCCTATAAATTTCCGGCGGAAGAAGTCGAAACCACGCTGATGGGTATCGAGCTGACCGTCGGACGCACCGGCAAAATTACCCCAAACGCCATTCTGGCGCCAGTTCGCGTAGCCGGCACGCTCGTCAGCGCCGCGACTCTGCACAACCGCGATCGCATCGACGCCTACGATCTGCGTATCGGCGATCAGGTCATCATCCGCAAAGCGGGCGATATCATTCCGGAAGTCGTACGCGCACTGCCCGAAAAGCGAAACGGAACGCAGGTGCCCTACGA
>NZ_JBKXLD010000077.1:0-1082 GCF_047010065.1 Allobaculum sp. | reverse complement strand
GGCCAAAGACGTGTCCGGTCTGCGGCTCGGATCTGGTGCGTCTGGAAGGTGAGGCGGACTATTTCTGCCCGAACCCCAACTGTCCGGCCCGCATCGTGCGCAGCCTGATTCATTTCTGTTCGCGCGAAGCCATGGACATCGACGGCTTTGGCGACAAGCGCGTCGTCTGGCTGCACGACAACGGCTTTTTAAGCACGATTGAAGCTATTTATCATTTGCATGAACGCCGCCAAGAACTGCTCGCGCACAAAGGCTGGTCCGAAAAAGGAACCGACAAGCTGTTTGCGGCCATTGAAGCCTCCAAAAAGCAGCCGCTTGACCGTCTGCTTTTTGCCCTGGGCATTGAGCAGGTCGGAAGCAAGGCCGCTAAACTGCTTGCGGACGCCTTCCATTCGATGGATGCGCTCATGAACGCCAGCGAAAGCGAACTTTCCGCGGTGAAGTTCATCGGGGACGTATCCGCCAGAAGCATTCATTCTTTCTTCGCGCAGGAAGAAAACCAGAAGCTGATCGCGGCGCTCAAGACGCTCGGTCTCAATATGGAAGAAGCCCCGAAAGAAGCGGTCAATTCCGATTCCTTTTTCGCCGGCAAGACGGTTGTGCTGACCGGTACGCTTGAACAGATGCCGCGCTCGAAAGCCAAGGAAATTCTGGAATCGCTGGGTGCTTCGGTCGCCGGATCGGTTTCGAAAAAGACCAGTCTGGTCATCGCAGGCGCCAGTGCGGGAAGCAAGCTGGCCAAGGCCGAAAGTCTGGGCATTCCTGTATGGAGCGAAGACGACTTCCTCAAGGAGATTTCTCACGATGAAGCGGCGTAATACCGATACAAAAGCGTCCGTCAGACGCTCGGGCGTTCTGAAAAAGGCGCTGGTCTTCGCGGCTTCGGCTTCGATGCTGCTGAGCGGCTGTTCGGAAGAAGGCGCCCGCGTCGTGCAGGGCCTTCGCCCCGGCGACTATGGCGCGGTGCTTCCGTATGAAACGAGCGATACGCGCGGCAAGCATATCGGTCTGATCAGCGACATCGACATTCGAAGCCAGCTCGAATCCGGCCTGATGGATTTGTCGAAGCAGTACTTCTCGCC
>NZ_JBKXLD010000076.1:0-10862 GCF_047010065.1 Allobaculum sp. | reverse complement strand
GTTGTCAGCAGCCCGTTTCACGGTCTGCGTGTAGTTCCTTGTAAACTGACCTAAAACGGAGGACAAAACAATGACAAACAAAGAAGCAAAACACCAGGTATTCATGGAAGCCCACGCAAAATGGCTGGCCAATCAGGAGAAGCATTACGGCTACAACGAGAACGCTGGAAAGTATCAGGACGACCTCAACGAGATGGTTTGGGCAGACTGGGATTTCACTGAAGCCCACGAAAAACTCTGGAGAGATTACACCCTGTACTTCGAAGAAGGTATCAACCCCTACAAAGCAAAGCTGAGCAAGAAAGAAATCGAACGTCGCCTGGAAAAGAAGATGGATGACATGGTTCAGGCTGAATTCAAACGCTACGTGAAAGCAACCTACTAAAAGAACAACCAAAAGGCCTGCGGGCCTTTTTAGATTGGAGGTTTCCTTATGGCAATGCGAAAGTTGAAAAAATATAAACCCACAAAGTTCAAGGCTCGCACATCTCATTACGATAAGGAAGCTGCCGACTACGCGGTTAACTTTATCGAGTGCCTGTGCCACACCAAAGGAACCTGGGCGGGTAAGCCCTTTGAGCTGATCGATTGGCAGGAACAGATCGTGAGAGACCTGTTTGGAATCAAGAAAAAGAACGGTTATCGACAATTCAACTCGGCTTACATAGAGATTGGAAAAAAACAAGGGAAGCAAGTTGCATTAGATACGTTGATTCCTACTCCATCCGGTTTTACTACAATGGGCGAGATCAAGGTAGGCGATACTGTGTTCGATGAAACCGGATCTCCGTGTCACGTAGTGGCCAAGAGTCAGGTCGATTTTGACGAGCAGGCCTATCGTATTGTGTTCAAAGATGGAGAGGTCATCGAAGCTGGTGAGAACCATCAGTGGATTGGAGAGAAGCATCAAAAACCGATAATGATGACAACCGGTGACTTGTACAGGTATTTCCAAACCAAATCCTACAATTTTCGGATTGCTGTCAATGGAGCGCTGGAAGCCCCTGAAGCGGAGCTGCCGATCGATCCATACCTGATGGGGTATTGGCTTGGTAACGGACATGCCACCAAGCCAGAAATTACTGTAAAGACTTCCGATGTTCCGGAAGTCCTTTTTAATGTCCAGCAGAACACTGTAGTCAACAACGCGTGGTTGAATGTTGGCGACTCACTAATTTTCAAAATCAACGAGCTGAAGCCAGTCCTGCTCAAGTCATTCCATGACAAAGTGATTCCGATTGAATATCTTCGTGCCTCTAAAGAACAACGGCTCCGCCTTTTGCAGGGATTGATGGACTCTGATGGATGTATCTCAGGAGTAAAAGGACAAGGAGTTTACTACTCCACAGAAAAGAGGTTAGCGGAAACAGTTAGTGAACTCCTGTGGACGCTGGGGATCAAAAATGCGATCACCTCAACTCCATCCACCCAACCGGTTAATAGGGATGTGCCAAGCCAGGAATGTGGCAGAGATGCTACCGGTGAAACCTGCTATATGGTCAAATTCACCTGCTTTGACGATGTGAAAGTTGCTGGTCTATCCAGAAAACTAAAGAATCGGATTCCCAGAAATCCAACGACCAGATCCCATTTTCGATATATCGACTCGATTGAGAAAATCGAGAACCGAGGAATGCAATGCATCCAGGTGGATAGCCCGTCCCATCAATACTTGATTGGCAAAAGCTGTCTTCCAACGCACAACTCAGAGCTTGCAGCGGCCATTGCATTGCTCCTCACCTGCGGAGATGGAGAGCAGCGAGCTGAAGTGTACGGCTGCGCTTCGGATCGTCAGCAGGCATCCATTGTTTTTGATGTTACTGCTGACATGGTCCGGATGTGTCCGGCTTTGAACAAGCGCTGCAAAATCCTCGCTTCTCAGAAACGGCTGGTGTATCTGCCCACGAATAGCTTCTATCAGGTTCTTTCCGCTGAAGCCTACTCGAAGCACGGCTTCAACATTCACGGAGTTATCTTCGATGAGCTACATTCCCAACCTAACAGAAAGCTACACGATGTTATGACCAAAGGCTCTGGCGATGCCAGGATGCAGCCGCTCTTCTTTCAGATCACCACTGCAGGAACAGATACCAACTCGATCTGCTATGAGGTCCACCAGAAAGCTAAGGACATTCTGGAAGGCAGAAAGGTCGATCCGACCTTCTATCCAGTCATCTATGGAGCTGATCCGGATGATGATTGGACCGATCCCAAGGTGTGGAAAAAAGTTAATCCCTCCTTGGGGATTACCGTTCCAATTGAAAAAGTCCAGGACGCTTGTGAATCCGCTAAGCAGAATCCTGCTGAAGAGAATGCGTTCCGGCAGCTAAGACTTTGCCAGTGGGTCAAACAATCCATCCGCTGGATGCCAATGGACAAATGGGACCTTTGCGCTTTCCCCGTTATCCCTGAAGAGCTCGAAGGCCGTGTTTGTTATGGAGGCTTGGACCTTTCCAGTACCACCGATATCACCGCCTTTGTTCTGGTCTTCCCTCCTATTGAGGAGGATGAACCATATCAGATCCTGCCGTACTTCTGGATTCCAGAAGACAGCCTGGATTTGCGTGTAAAGCGGGATCATGTTCCCTATGATATATGGAAGAAGCAGGGTTTTCTGGAAACGACCGAAGGTAATGTCATCCATTACGGATACATCGAGAAGTTCATCGAGCGGCTTGGTGAAAAGTTCAACATCAAGGAGATTGCTTTTGACCGCTGGGGAGCCGTTCAGATGGTCCAGAACCTGGAAGGGATGGGCTTCACCGTCGTGCCCTTTGGCCAGGGCTTCAAGGATATGTCTCCGCCAACCAAGGAGCTGATGAAGCTAGTGCTGGAAAAGAAGATAGCCCATGGCGGACATCCAGTTCTTCGCTGGATGATGGATAACATCTTTATTCGTACAGATCCTGCTGGCAACATCAAAGCAGATAAGGAGAAGTCCACAGAGAAGATCGACGGTGTGATTGCAACCATTATGGGTCTTGACCGTGCTATTCGCTGTGGGAACATCAGCACAGAGAGTGTGTATGACTCTCGCGGGCTGCTGGTGTTTTAGAGTTATGAAAATCAATATACACATTTCGCTCGATGAACTCGTTTCACAATTGGCCTCTATCGGCATTCCTGCTTTGGTCCTGTTACTTGCGATGGCTTCAACTGGTTTAGCTGGAGCAGCGGCTATGACCGCTTCTTTAAGTTTGCTTGGTCCTGGAGGAATGTTTGGCGGAATCCTGACTTTATTGGCAGGAGGTGTTCTGGCTGAGGTCGTCACCAGATTCGGTATCGAAACCGTCATTTCCTTAGTGATTGCTCGAATGTATCAGAACGGAGAAACTCAGGCCAGCATTGAAGAACGAATAAACGGAATGTTAATATCGAAGAAATTAAAGTTAAAAATTATAAATAAGTTCAAAGAGCTTCAACCTGAACAACCAGACGGAGAATAACACTAGTTTCCTGGATTCTTAACAATTTCTAAACTTCCAAAAAGTCACGACTTTCTCACGACTCATCTGTAGACTCGTCCTCATGAACAAAGACTTATTTGCGAACGCTCTTTCGAGCCTGCTGGTCGTGTCGGATTATGCCGAGTATCTCGACACCCGCAGAAGCTTCATTGTCGACAGCCTCTGCAAACTCGGCTATCCAAAGAAAGCCGCCATCTCCTTTCTGTTAAGATGCGCAAGCCTCGAACAGAAGCGGGCGGCTGACTGCCTCAAGCAGATCGAGCGCGAAGGACTAAGCAGGGAGTTTGAGATCTGGTCAGACCAGGATGAAGTCATTGAAGAAAGGATGCAGGGACTGCTTACCGCCATGACCGTTGGAATGCAGGCTCTCAGCCATCCACACCGCTTTCACTAACCCTCTCGCACCCGTTTGCACGGGTGCTTTTCTGTTGAAAGGAGCCAATGTCATTAAGTTTAGTTGATCGAGACCTTTACTCCTTAATTGGACGAAGGGTCTCTTTTTTTTTTGCCCTTTTTTCTCCATAAAACATTTCGGTTGATTGTTTGCACAATTTAGCTTTTATGAAAAATAGTTGTTTTATAACTCAAATCGTGCGGCCGCTTAGCGGCCCGTTAAGTGACGGAAAGGAAAAACTTATGCCCTCACTTAACAAATTCTGTAACCTGCAATCGGTCGCACTCAAGCGCGTGATCAAGGAGGAAGCTTCCAATTCTGCCAATATGGTCCATTCGTACTCTGACTTCTCCCGATCACGCAAGCTCTCTGTTCTGGATCTGGCAGCTGTGGCCTACCAGACAGAGGATCGGTCTATCAACAGATCTCTTCCCATTCTTCCTGATTCTCTGGCCGACGTTTCTTTATCTGCGATTTCTCAGGGAAGACAGAAAATCAAGCATTCGCTTTACTCTAATGTTTTCTATCGCATGAATGATTTGTTCTCTTCTGAGGACGATAAAACATTTCATGGATGGCAACTATTGAGTGTCGATGGTTCTGAAATAACCATCAGCCCCGATGGAAATGACATGTCTACCTATGGTGGATCGAAAAAGGGATCTAAGCACCATTTTTACCATGCAAATCCGTTGTATGACGTTCTTAACCACGTTTATATCGATCTGGTGATGCAGCCAGGATCTCAGAAAAACGAAGATTCAGCTCTTATGGAACTGGCACATCGACATAAAGGTGAAAAGGCAATCTACACCTGCGACAGAGGCTATGAAGCGCTTATGACTTTCTATCGTCTGAATCAGACTAACGAGCATTTCGTCATCCGAATCAAGGACGAATCATCCGCCAACAGTATTCTGAAACACTATCCTACGCCTGACACGGAAGAATATGACATTTCATTCGATGTAACTTTGACGTGTAAGAACAATTCTCATGCCAAATCAAACTGGGATACCTATAAATACATCTCATCCTATGCGAAGCATCCTGAATTCCAGAATGGAGTGACTGAGCTGCCGCTTCACGGCAGGATCATCCGCTATAAAACGGTAAGTGAAGGGGTTTAATCCTTCATCACGCTTTTTACCAATCTGCCGTTTGATGAGTTCACCACCGAAGACCTCTGTGAAATCTACCGTCTGCGCTGGCAAATCGAGATTTCATTTCGAGATCTCAAAGAGCAAATAGGGTTGAAACATGTGCATGGACGTAAAAAGGAGCTGATCATTGGAGAAATCTTTACAAAAATGACGCTCTACAACCTGTATTCCAGGATCAGGAACAAGGTTGAAAAGAGTCGTGAATTCGCTGAGCGATACCGAAACGCCATAAAAGGAAGTGGGAACAGAAGACAGATTATGCATTTCTTATCTCTGCAGTCCATGCGTTTCTATGGGGTAACGGCGTATATACCGCAGACAGGCTAGTCCGTTTGATCCTTCGCAAAACGCAGTCAGTTCGTCCGGGGCGGGCAGATAAGCGGAAAAAGAAGCGCTGATAAACAGTTCTAAGAATTGAAATGGTTACTAGGTGATTTTTTTTAACAGGTAAAAAATCGCCCTTTTCGTCGTACTCTCGAAAAATCTGACCACAAAAAATCACATACAGGCTTACAGTTTAGGAGGGCTAACTATATCTAACTTAATGACAATGCCCCTGCAGAACAAAAAAAATAGAAAACAGACCGCTCTGTCCTGCTGCCAGCCGCCTGTTTTCTATCATATGTTTATAAGTTTATATCAAAATTTGACTGTGTCTTCTATCACCCGGCCGTACTGCGAACAATCCGCTTATTGAAGAAGCCAAAGATCGGACCGCCGGAGGAGCGATCCCACGCATCGTTGCTCTGCTGTGCATAGAGCGTTTCAAGGCTGTACCAGCCGTCGGCCGCATAGCCGTAGGGATCATGAACAAACACTCGGCCATTGTCGTAATTCATGACAAAGATCTCATGCGTATAGCCCGGCGCGGTAAAAATACCCGGATTCATCGCACAGCAGAGAACGCCTCCTTCTCTGAGGATCTTCCGGGCGCGTTCAATACTCAGGTTTCCTTCAATGGAAATCTGGTAGCGCTTGGCGATATACACACAGCCATCACCGCCGGCACCGGCACGGTTTACGTTCATCAGATTCGCGTCAGCCAGCATGCAGCCGACATCAAAAGGAAGCGGTACGGCCCCATCCGCCGCGCTGATCACACTCGCCAGAACGGTCGGTACGCAGCCGCTCGCACTGAAACTCAGTCCTCTGATCCGGCGCGCCGCCCAGCGCAGATCGGTCTGCCGGTACAGCGGGACGCCATTGAGGACGGTTTTGAGAATGTTTCCGTCCTGATCCGCGGTAAATACGGCGTTGGCAAACGAAAACGTACCGCGCATGGCTTTTCCGTCTGCACCCAGATAGCGGATGACATCGCTATCGTATTCCACAAGCTGCTCTTTTTTCATCCGGCCGCTGCCGGTATCGAAATCATACCAGTCGCTGCCGATCTGAACCTCTCCGCCCTGATGACGGCCGTCCTTTCCGTAAAAGCGGGTATGATCCGTGCCAGGTACGGTATACAGTCCGATCACCGGAATGCCGGTGGCTTCGCCAAATGCATACCAGCTGCCGTTGAAGCGGTATTCGCCGGACAGTTTCTGATCATCCGGACCATACCAGACCGTATAGTTCTGTTCGGCGCATTTGGAGTAAATAAAGCGTGCATTGAAGGAGAGGCCTTCCGATTTCCAGCCGATCTGATCCAGAGCGCCGTATTCAATTTCGCTGTCGGTGAAGTTATGCGCGCCGGCTTTTGCGTTCGGGTTGTAGCTGCGCAGAATCTTCACACCTCCATACGGATCCCCGTACCAGCCGATGCCTTCATCCTTCCAGCCCAGGCCGATCAGTGCGGCCCGCTCTTTCTGATCGAGCGTATAGTGATGATCGCCCGCATTGGGATTGTACAGACGATAGACCGGCTGACTGGTTGCCTGACGGCTCGACATCCAGCCGATCCCTTCGTACCTCCAGCCGGCTTTGACAAGAGATTCTCGTTCCCGGGTCGTTGTCGTATAGAAATGCTCGCCGCTGTTCGGGTTATACAGACGGTAGACATTCAGCGTTTCCAGCGAACGCAGGGTGGATTCAAGCGTATCGATTTCGCGGATCAGCGCATCTCCGTATTCCCCGTATTCCGCTTTCTGGATCGCATTCGCGCTCTGTACACCCAGAACATGCAGGTTGGGAGTACTGCCGGGCATATCCTTGCTGATAGGAAGAGGCGTCTGTTCCGGTGCTGCATCAAATTTGAGCTGTGCTTCAAGATCAGCGAGTTCCTGTTCCTTGCTGCTTTTCTGGCTCTGCAAATCGGAGAGAGCTTTCTGCAAATCACTCTGCGCACTCATCAGTTCCTGGAATCTGGATTCAAGAACTTCCCTTTGCGCGCTGCTGGCCGTTTTGCTTTCGGGTGCGGCTGGCTGGCCTGGCTCAGAAGGCGTGCCGGCTGTTCGGGCACCGGTCTGTGAAGGGCTTTGTGCAGCTTCCATGCCGGGTTCATCTGTCTTTGTTTCAGCCGGGCTGGTTTCTTTCATGGATATCTGGGCGTCTTCTGTTTCTTTTGGCGCCGGGAACGCTGTCTGCTCTGAGGTCATCGACTCTTCAGAAAAACTGTCCTCTTCTGCCGGATCCTGCGTATCCTCTTCCTGGGAGGGTGTTTCATGTTCTGCAGGCACGGCATCAATCTGTGCCTGCAGCTCGTCCATCTGCTTTTCAAGCGATTTGAGTTCGCTTTGCGCGGATGCAATCGCACTGGCCAGCGCATCGATTTCACTGCACAGACTCTCGCACTTTGCATGTATATCTGCTGTCTGCTGCGCTTTTGTTTTTGCGGCTTCAAGCTGACTGAGCAGTTCATCAATCCGTGCGTTCTGCGTATTGCCGTCTTCAATCGATCCGCTCTCTGTCTGTACATCGTTTTCAGATGAGCTCAGCGCCTCGACACTCTGCATTTCTTCAAGTGCATAGACAGGACGGCTCAGCAGCGATCCAGCCAGCATGGCATGCAGCGCAAAAAGCACAGAGTATACATTCCGATCTCTTTTCATTCTCTTTCCTCAGCTGATTCTTTGCTTCTCTTCTTCTATTCTATTCTCTTTCTTTCTGCTTCAGTGTCCAGAAAGAAAGAGTCTGCCCGCTCAAGGAAAACACATCGTTTTCTTCACGCAGACAGCACGGGCGGCCTGCGTGAATCACAGGCGGCAGAGATCCGTGGATCTGCCGCCTGAAAAAACAGGATGTCCATATACATCGAATTGTATCAGTCGGGATGTCTTATAAACAGAAAACCTGTCTGAATGCAAAGCTGCAGGATTCAGACAGGTTCTTTTTTGAGGTTTACGGGTTCTATTTTCAGTCGGCCCCATCAAAGGAGCGGTAGTGCAGATCGACTCTGTTTTTAAGCTGTTCCCGGATCTGAGCAAACGCTTTCTGAAAGAGCGGCTCGTCAAAAAGGATCAGATCAATGTAAGAATAGGATTTTCCAATGTCGCCGCCAATCACTTTTGCACAGTGCAGCGGAGCAAGCAGCGTTTCAATCTGGCTTGAGAGGGCCTGACGGAATTTTGCATCCTCTTCAGAATCAAATGGATTGACGTAATAGATATAGCCATATTCGCCGTCATGCGCTTTGAGATCGAGTGAGACATCGGACTTGGAGCCAAGCGATTCTTCAATCAGAGGCGGATGGACGGTGAAGATCATCTTCATATCCTTGCGCAGCGAATCGCTCGCAATATCCTGATGCGGCTTGAAGACCGTATAGATATCGAGCGGATGGGCATAGTTCTGCCAGCCTTCCTTCTGTGCTGTATCGGTAATTACCGTATACAGTTCGGTCAGGTTGCAGAAATCCCGGCCATCGACGGGCTCGTCGGTAAAGTCAATGTTGGAGACATAAGCTTCGAGCTCTTTTTCACCGATGGCGAGTTCCACGAGGTAAATCGCCATTTCCCGCTTGTATTCCGGGTTGTCGATCAGCGAAAAGCCCGGGCAGTAGACATCGACAAGGAACGAATGCGTTCTGACATCGACACGGTAAAAGGCTGTCATATCGAAAAGCGAATACTGCTCGTCCTTGATCTGTAGACTGGCTTCAATGGCCTTCTGACTGAGGGGAGTGAGCGTATCATTCATGATCCAGGTCTTTTTCACACTCTCGGGCGCGAGTTCTTTCATCTTCCGGCAGATCAGCTGACTGGTCTTGTCTGGTCCGGTATCAAACGTCATTTCCGGTTCTTCATAGCGATCTTCCACAAAGAAATGCGCGCCGCTGATTTCGTAGCACTCCGCATTCAGCACTTCAAGAATCGCCGAAAGCTTTTCATAGTTCTTTGTTTTCAGCGCTTCGAGCAGACCATCCTGCTCATCTTCAAAACGCGCCCAGAAGGCTTTGATATTGCTTAAAACACTCATAGATATCCTTCTTTCCTGCCGTGCGGCAGACTTTCCGGCACGGCTGTCTGTTTTATCATCTGTTCGACCGCCGCCGATATCCCTTCTGCAAGAATCCGGTGCCCGTCTGCATCGAGGTGTATTCCGTCCGTACAGCCGCCATACAGGCCGATCGTATCCGCCCGCAGAACCTGCATGCCATATCTGCGAGCCATTTTCTCTGTGATGCTCTGCGCGGCTTTCAAAATGCTCTGGCCGCTTTCGCCATAAAAAATCCGGCAGTCCATGGCCGACAGAGCACAGTCCGGAATCAGAGGCGGTGATACAAGAAGAACCGGCGGCACTTTTCCATCCCGCTCCTGCAGCCCGTAAAGAGCATCCTGCAAAGCATGCAGAAAGAGCTCCATGGATGCCTGCCAGGCCTGCGCGCTCTGGCAGTTCATACGCCTGGCATCATTAGCGCCTAAAGCGATGATGACGGCATCGAGCGATTGAAGGCGGCGGAGCAGCGGGCCGATCTGTCTCGATCCATCTTCAGCACTCAGCGGATCGCGGCTTGAAAAGGAACGGCCATTCTGGCCGCTGACAGTCAGCTCCCAGTCCGGATGCATCTGTCCAAGACGCACAGAGGCCCGATCGGGCTGCTGAAGGCCGCTTTGCGGATCATAGCCCCAGATATTCGAGTCGCCAAAAAGCAGAACACGAAAATGCGCAGGCCGGTCGGCTTCAGGCAGACTGCAGGAAGAGGTTTCAGCAGGCATCAGGCTGCACGTTCCTTTCTGTCCGGTTCGTTTTCATCAAAAGCATCCGCCCTCCTGTCCGAACTGACCGGCACGCCGCTTTGTTTGAGGAAAGTCTGCGCAGCAGAAATCCGCCTTCTGTTTTCATCAGAGAGTTCCGGACGGAGCGGCACAAACACAGACAGACGCTCTGGGGTAACCAGAACATCAAGCGGTTCATCCCATGGCGCAGGCCGGGCCTGGATTTCCTGTTCGTCATAGGCAATGCCAAGGCGGAGGCTTTCTGGATGGGCGGCAAGATAGCGGTCATAATAGCCTTTTCCATATCCAATCCGGTACGCCCAGCAAAAGGCGAGCATCGGGACGACAATCACATCCGGGATGGTTTCCTGAGCGGGATCGGAAACAGGTTCCGGAATCGAGAACGCTCCAGTCCGCATTTCCCTGGGAAAATAAAATTTCATTTCGGTGTCATTGAGAACAACGGGGAGGGCGCAGGTTCTTTCATCGATTTCTTCCCGGTACGTGAAGATGTCCGCTTCGCCGCGTACGGGATAGTAATGACCTGTGCACTCTGCGTCCTGAAAAAAAGGCAGACTCTTTGCGGCGATCGCTTTGTTTTTAGACTGCCGGCAAAGAATCTGCTTTCTGTTCTCAATAAGAATCGACCGGTCGATCATCCGATGGAATCGGACATATCGAGTTTGAGCAGCTGATGGAACAGACTCTTCCGGTGAAACTGGCGTTTCAGATCAGTCAGATCTTT
>NZ_JBKXLD010000075.1:0-11339 GCF_047010065.1 Allobaculum sp. | reverse complement strand
CTTCGCAAGGAGGGCTTTTCGTCGTGCCTTAAATCATCTAAAGACTTTCACATTTCATTCATAGGATCCCGCGCGCGGGGTCCATGAATGAAAAAAAGAGCGGCAGCATAAACCGCTGCCGCTCTGCCTGGAATAAGAAACAGATTTGAGAAATGAAATGTTGAAAGGATTGCAATATTTTTCTGCTGGGCTTTGAACAAAATCCAGGGCCGAATTATGCTCAAAGCCGCGCAGAGTATTGAAGAGACAAGCCGGAAGAGCTGCGGCATCTTCTGCCGTCTGAATCGTTTGAAGGGTGCAAATTAAAGGAGTTCACTGACGAAGGGTTCAAAAAGAGATGTGAAAGTGACTGTACTCTTTCGGCTGTCTGCGGCTGTTGGTAAAGTTTCGTTTCGAACGAGAATCAGATGATTATTTTTCGTAATCGAGCGCTTTGGCACCGGCTTCACCGGTCGAGATTCGAACAACTTCCTCAACAGGATAGACGAAGATCTTGCCGTCACCGATATTTCCAGTATAGAGCGCTTTCTGCGCGGCTTTGACAACGTCCTTTACAGGCACTTTGGATACCACGACTTCGGCCTGCATTTTCGGCAGCAGCCGGCTCTGCACTTCGGCGCCTTTGTAATACATAGGCTGGCCTTTCTGTACGCCCATACCCATGACATTGGATACGGTCATGCCGCCGATACCGATTTTTTCGAGTTCCTTTTTCAGACGTTCGAATTTATCGATGGCAGATACAATCACTACTTTATGCATACCGCTCTCCGCGCTCCCAAGAATAGCTGCAGGAACCGCATCGGAGATAGCTGCTTCCGGAAAAGCCGACAGGGGTTCGGGTTCGCTTTCGTCATCAGCAAGAACTTCGGTTTCCATAGCGAAGCCTGCGTAGGCGGAAGCCAGGCCGTGTTCCTCAATATCGAGACCGCGGATCTCTTCTTTTGGAGATACGCGAAGACCAATTGTCTTTTTAATTGCAAAGAAGGTCAGGCCGATTGTGCAGGCTGTCCAGATGCCGATTGTCAGCAGACCAAGGAGCTGAATGCCGAGCTGATGGAAGCCGCCGCCATAGAACAGTCCAACCGCTTCCGGCATTGAATCAGTGCCGCAGGCAAAGAGGCCTACGCAGATGGTTCCCAGAATTCCGCATCCGAAGTGAACGGGAACGGCACCAACGGGATCATCAACTTTCAGTTTGTAATCGAGAAGCCAGGTCAGAAATGGAACAACCAGACCGGCGAGAATACCAATGATGCAGGCGCCCAGAGCATTTACTGCATCACATCCAGCAGTGATTGCTACCAGACCGCCAAGGGCTGCGTTTAAAGTCAAGGCTACGTCCGGCTTTTTGTAGCGGATCCAAGTGTAGATCATTGTGGTGCAGGCTGCCAGAGACGGAGCGAGGGTTGTGGTGGCAAAGATTGTTGCCAGCTGAGTCTGGTTTACGGCGGCGGCACCGTTGAATCCGTACCAGCCAAACCAGAGGATGAATACGCCCAGGGCGCCGATCATAATGTTATGACCTGGAATACCTCTTGGTTTTCCGTTCTTATCGTATTTGCCAATACGTGCTCCCAGCATCGCTGCGCCGATCAGTGCACATGTGCCTCCGACATAATGAATAACTGCCGAACCGGCAAAATCATGAAACCCAAGGGATGCCAGCCATCCGCCAGGTCCCCAGACCCAGTGGGCTTCGATCGGATAGATCAGAAGAGAAATGATGATCGAGTAGATGCAGTAGGAAAGAAATTTCGTACGTTCAGCCATGGCACCGGAAACGATTGTAGCCGCTGTGGCACAGAAGACGAGGTTGAACGTGAACAGGGACCAGTCCGTGCCGCCAAAGTCGGTCAGCGGATGGAGTCCCCAGCCGACAAATCCATTGCCGGCTCCACACATCAGCGAGTAGCCGACAAGCAGAAAGGCAACCGTACCAAGACAGAAGTCCATGGTGTTTTTCATGATGATATTTCCTGCGTTCTTCGCCCGGGTGAATCCACCCTCGACCATGGCGAATCCCGCCTGCATGAAGAAGACCAGGGCGGCACCGATCAGATACCAGATCTGAAAGATCTGCGATAAAGCTTCCTGAAGCATATATGTTCCTCCTTTTCATTTTTTTAGAAAAAGAAAAAGGCGCCGAAACTTGTTATCCGCCGTTGGATAACTGTTTCGGCGCCTTTGCCGTTTTCTGATGGGAAGAGAGTACTCCCTTTTCCCCCTTTCTGGCCAATGAAATTCACATATTTTTGACAAACTATGCCCAAACCCCGCGATACTATTTGATTTAATCAATTTTATACAGGTGAAAAAGCGGTTTCACTACTGTGAATATAAAAAAGGACGCCGCAGCGTCCTTCTGTATTCTGTATCGAAATTAACCTTTGATCGTAACGTTTTTTCCGTCTGGACCCGGTGTGTTTTTCAGGTAGTCGATAATTTCGGCTTTGGCATCCGCTTTGCACGGTTTGCACTTCCAGGAGTCGGTATCTCCGCTGACCATGGCGTCCGCGAAACCGCTGCAGCCTGGATAGCCGCAGCCGCCGCAGTTGTAGCCTGGCAGCTTGGAGGTAACAAACTCAACACGCGTATCGGGTTCCACATGGAATACTTTGGCAGCGACGCCAAGTCCTGCGCCCAGAATGGCGCCCAGAACGAGCATCATCAGAATAGCCTGTACCATCATGTGACCTCAACTTTCTTCTTTAGGATGGTTCGGGCACGAGAGATCCCGGCAGCCCGAACAGTCCGGAGTGAGATTTTCGCATCCTTCCGGCTTCGGTGTCTTTCTGTTTTTAAGAAACAGGAAGACATACAGACCGACCAGCGCTCCGAAAAACAGGATCGCCAGAAGAATACGTCCGATGTTATCCATTAAATGATTCCTGTCAGTCCGGAGAAGGCCATGGCCATGAGGCCGGCAACGATCAGAGCGACAGGGTTGCCTTTAAAGCAGGCAGGAACATCAGCGGTATCGAGACGTTCGCGGATGCAGGAGAAGATGTACAGCACCAGAGCGAAGCCTAACGGAGTACCGATTGTGTATACGAGCATGTGTGCAATGTCGTATCCGTTGGAGATGTTAACCAGGCAGACGTTGAGTACAACGCAGTTGGTCGTGATCAGCGGCAGATAAACACCTAGGGATTTGTACAGAGCAGGTGACTTCTTTTTGAGGAACATTTCCGTGAGCTGTACAAGCGAAGCGATAACAAGAATGAAAGTAACCAGGTCCATGTATTCCAGTTTGAGAGGAACAAGAACCAGGTAGTAAAGCGCGTAGGTTACAACACCGGCTGCGAAAATGACGAAGACAACCGCCATGCCCATGCCCAGCGCGCTCGATTTCTTTCTGGATACACCCATGAACGGGCAGAGACCCAGGAACTGGTTCAGAATCGCGTTGTTGAGCAGAACGGAAGTGATCAGAAGAGCAATCAGTTCACCGATCATACATTAAGCCGCCTTTCCGGCTGCCGCTGCTTTAGCGGCTGCCTCTTTCTGTGTTTTCTGGGCAGCTTCTTCTTTTTTGGCTGCATGGCTCTTATAGGCTGTCAGTGCAGCAGCCAGGCAGGCAAAGGTAACAAAGGCACCCACCGGAGAACCAAACAGAGAAATGGTAAAGCTTTCCGGAATCAGAGTAATGGAGAAGAGCGTCTGCGCCTCGTTGAACGGGTTGGTCATGGACAGAACGCCAGTGGACAGAATCTGACGGATCAGAGACATGGCCAGTACGGCGAGCAGATAGCCAAGACCCATTCCCAGACCGTCGAGTGCGGAATCCCATACACCGTTTTTGGAAGCGAAGGCTTCGGCACGGCCAAGGATGATGCAGTTTACAACGATCAGCGGAATGAAGACGCCAAGAGAAGTATCCAGAGCCGGGGCATACGCCTTAATCAGCAGCTGGATAATTTTTACAAGCGTAGCGATGATGACGATATAAACCGGGATACGGATATCGTCGGGAACAAGCTTGCGGATTGCGGAAATGATCATGTTGGAAACAATCAGAACGCAGATTACCGCAACACCCATACCAATCGCATTGTTAAGACTTGTGGTAATGGCCAGAGTAGAGCAAAGGCCAAGGTACAGTCCGAAAACAGGGTTTTCCTTGATCAGACCGTTTTTGAAGTTTTGCATTCGATTCATCTGACGGTCTCCTATTCTACTTCAGAAGCCAGCTCTGCACATTTGTTAATGGCATCGACTACAGGCTGAGAAGTTCTTGTGGCACCGGAAATGGTATCGAGTTCTCCGGCAGCATCCTTTCCGATAATGGACTGCGCAAACGGCTCATCCATAATCTGCGAACCGATGCCTTTGGTGTCGCCGTTGGAAATGGCCTTGAAGGCGCTGATCGTTCCGTCGTCATTGTTAATGCCGACAAGGAACGTGGTTCCGCCGTCATAGCCGGCTACAGTGCACTTGAAGATGACAATATTTCCTTCATAGGTGTAAACGCCTTCGACTTCCGGGTTGTCCGGTGTGATGTCGGCGGTATCTACGACCTTGAAGTCGTCCACGGAAGCTTCCGGATACATTTCCAGAAGCGAAGCCTTTTCGGCTTTTTCATCATTGGACTTGATGACCGGAGCGGTCATGGAGTTGGCAAAGGAGAGCGCGCCGCCTGCGATGGCAGCAACGACGGCCAGGAAGATGGCCAGGTAAGCTGGACTGTCTTTTTTCATGACTTACGCCCCCTTCCCTACGTTTTCTGTATTCATTACGAGTACAGCGGTTTCCTTCAGTTCAGACGGAATGGCTCTCTGCGGTTTTTCCGTAGCACCATAGAAGCCGACGCACACGGCAAATACAGCAGCGCAGGCAATCATGGTCCAGGCCTTTTTCATCTGTTTGAGCTGCGGAGCGTCCAGAGCGGATTCAATCATCGGCGTGAAGGTATTCATGATCAGAATGGAGTACATGCATCCTTCCGGCAGGTTGCCTTTTACACGAATCAGAACGGTAATGGCCGCTGCGCACATCGCAAAGAAAATGCGTCCGGATGGAACGGTCGGCATCGTTACCGGATCGGTCAGCATGAATACGCCGCCGAAAATAACGCCGCCCGTCAGCAGGTGAAGCAGAGGGTACCAGATGAATCCGGGAACACCGTGCCAGGATTCGATTCCGGTCGCAATGGCGATAATCATGGCGATCACCGCGATGGTTCCAAGATAGAACACAGGAATACGCCAGTCGATGACGTTTTTGACAATAAGCCAGATGCCGATCAGAAGGATCAGCAGAGACATCGTTTCACCGATTGCACCAGGGTAGAAGCCCATGAACAGGCTCGACCATCCGCCTACGGAATCGAGGTAGGCATCCAGCGCCGCTTCGGTTCCCGGCAGCCAGTTGAAGGCGTTGGCCATCAGCGTAGTCGGGGTTGCACTGGTTGTAACCAGAGACGCGGTCGCTGCACCGGAGAAGGAAGCAAAGATGACTGCACGGCCTACAGCAGCCGGGTTGAAAATGTTAAATCCAAATCCGCCGAACACCAGACGGCCAAATACGATCGCAAAGATCGTCGCGATAATTACCGCATAAGGCGGGATGGTGATCGGGCACATCATAACGAGAATCAGGGACGTTACCCATCCAAAGGAGTGGGTGATGAAATCCTTGATGTTCTCTTTCTTTACTTTCGCAAAGATAGCTTCGCACACGAAGGTGGTGATCAGCGAGCAGCCCAGAAGCAGAAGCGCCTGCAGACCGAACGCTGCACCCCAGCGAACGAAGTAATAAATATCGGAAGCCGCAAACACAATCAGAAGACCAATGGTCAGATTGCGCATGATTTTCTGCGTGGAATTCGACGACTGAAGGTTCGGGCTTACATGAAAGGCAAATTTCATTCTCGTATCCCTCTACTTTCTCTTCGCCTTCATAGCCAGCGTACGCTTGGCTTTGCGGACATTTTCGGTAACCTGAATGTGGCTTGGGCAGACATAGGTGCACAGGCCGCATTCGATACAGAGCATCGCACCGCGTTTTTCCATTTCCACGGTGTCGTTGGCCTTGACCGCATTGGAAATGCGAACCGGCTGCAGGCCCATCGGGCAGTGTGCGGTACAGCGTCCGCAACGCATGCAGGTCATTTCCGGCTCGTTTTCGTTTTTCAGAACGGTGATCGCGTTCATGGCGCGGTCAATGCAGATCTGATCGGAAACCATGGCCTTGCCCATCATTGGACCGCCGGCAATCAGCTTGAGCGAATCCACTTTTTCGATGAAGCCGCCGAGCTGTTCGATGATTTCCGCCACGCACATGCCGACCGGTACAAAAACGTTTACCGGATACTTCAGCCCTTCACCGGAGAAGGTTACGTATTTCTTGGAGAGCGCTTCGCCGTTTTCAAAAGCGTGCGCAACCAGAATCGCGGTTTCCGCGTTGTTTACGATAACGCCGCATTCGCCAGGGAGACGATCGTATTCTCTCTTGAGAATCGTACGGATCAGGGTACGTTCGCCGCCCATTGGGTAGACATCGGGTACAGGGGTTACTTCGATGCCGGCTGCGTTTTCACGGCTGATTTCTTCACGGATGTAGTTAATCAGGTCCGGGTGCGTTTTCTTGACACCGATTTTTACGGTTTTGACTTCTGCCATTTTCTGCAGAATGCGCACGCCATGTACGAAGTCCTGTACTTCATCCATGATGCATTTGTAGTCCGCGGTAATATACGGTTCACATTCCACGGCGTTGATAATGAGGGTGTCGATTTTTTCCACGTTCAGATACTTCACGTAGGTCGGGAAGCCGGCACCGCCCTGACCGATGATACCGGCGTTCTTAACAAATTCGACCATCTCTTCGTGACTCGCGCGAGTCCAGTCAAGCGGTTCAAAAGCCTGCTGTTTTTCCTGGACAGCATCCAGCTCAATCACCATGTGCGGCTGAGGTTTCAGACTGTTATGAGGCCGTTTGACAGTTCCTTTGTAGATACCGGAAACCGAAGAGTAAACAGGAACCGGAAATGCCGATTTGGTATTGGCAAGACGGGTACCGATCTTTACGTGGTCTCCTTCATTGACGAGGATTTCAACCTGCGAATTGTTGCCTGCGAAAAGAGGAATATAAACTTCCTTTTTCGGCATGAGAGTTTTCGCATCGCTGTGATCCGTCAATCCTTTTCTACCAGGGATGTGCTGACACATTGGCCCTAATAAAAGTGACATACTTTTCTTCCTTTCAATGCATTTCAACCCAATTTTAGTAACCATTGCATAGAAAATCAAATGCGGCTAACACATTTATTTGACAATTCGTATCTGGTGTCTGCGGATTGTGGATTCCCTGTCGAACGCATCCAGGACTTTGCCTTCCCCATACAGAGCGATACAGAGCGCCAAAGCGCATGCCCAGACCTTTCCCTGCAGACGTCAGAATGGAAAATTTGCAGAGTCGAGCCGAATTTTCGACATACGGGAAGTCTTGCTTAAACGGAAGCCCTGTTTCAAAATCCGGTATACTGTTACCGGTCTGCCTGCGCATTCTGCAAAACAGACCAGTTCTCCTCGCGCAGATTCCGGTGCTATCCCTGCAACCTGGAAAAACGCCCTGACGGAACACCAAACGGAACCTCCAGACGGATTCGTCCATTTCGGCGAGTTCGCAGTTCTTACGGCCTGCCCGGAGTTCCCTGCTTACGATCCATACTTACCCATATAAAATAGGAAAGAAAATTATGCCAAACGAAAACGATCAAAACGCTTCAGCATCGTCAGACGCTCCTGCAGCTGCCGGAGAGGAAGCCCAGACGAATACAAATACCGAAAATTTAAAAGAGAACGAAAACGAAAATTTCTCGTCCCAAAACAAATCCGAGTTCAAAAACGATTCCGAAAACAAAAACGATCTAGAGGAAAACGATAAAGATAGCAATAAAGAAAAGGAAAAAAACAGACCAGAGCACAAAAACCATATCGGTGCCTGGATAGTTGCCGCCATCTGCGTACTGGCGCTGACGATTTCCTTTACGTTATATCTTTCTTCGCCCAAAGACGCATCCAAAGGCGAAGTGCAGTCGCGCTCGACAACGATGATTGATGTCGGATTCGATACCCCGGTCACCTTCAAGACCACCAGCAATGAAGCCGATTTTGACCGCTGGCTTCAGATCGTCCGCGATACCTTTCTGGAATGTTCGGCCATCTTTGATGCCGTCAACCCGCCAGCCGACGATACTGTCGTCAGCCTGTACACGATCAATAACGCCCCGCGCAATACGCCTTTTGAAGTGGACGAAAAAATGATCGAAGTCTACAACGACGCCCTTCAGATTCATGCCGTCAATAACAAGTTCGATCCGGCGCAGGGCAATCTCACCGCCTTATGGCGAGCGGTCATGGACGAGAGTGATCCTGTCCTTCCTTCTGCACAGGAAGTCGAAGATGCCATCAACAAAGATTCCGTGAACGGCGTTAAAGTCGATGGAAACACCATCACGCTGACCGGCGAAGACGCCGCCCTCGATTTTGGTGCTATTGCCAAAGGCTATACCGCACAGCTGGCTGCCGATCGTCTGGTCGAAGCCGGTCTGGAAGAAGGCCTGATCAATGCCGGCGGCAACGTCGTTCTGATCGGCCACAAGCCGGACGGCAAAAACTGGAAAGTCGGCATTCAGGATCCAGATGGCAGCGATTCCCTTCTCACCTGCTCGCTTGCAGATCCCTCCTGCTTTGTAACATCCGGCGACTATCAGCGTTACGTCCTGATTGACGGACAGCGCTACGCCCATATTGTCGATCCGACCACCGGCTATCCAGCCCGTTACATGCGCTCCGTTACCGTCGTGGATCAGGATTCTGCCTACTGCGACGGCATGTCGACCGCTCTGTTTTGCATGAGCGTTGAAGACGGCCTAGCTCTCTGTAAAAAGATCGGTCTGCAGGCCATCTGGATCGTCGATAAAGGAACCGTGAACGTAACCCCGGATCTTTCCACCGATACTTTCGATATTTATCTCACCGATGGAATGAAAGATCTGGTGACGCTCAAAGCTAAATAACCCCTTCTCTGGCCCATTCTTTTCCCCAGTAATAAAACGGCGTTTCTTCCCTGCGGCATAAAAGCCGATCGGAAAGAAACGCCGTTTTTGCAAAGGTACGTTGCATGCGACCCAGCACGCAGAAAAAGAAAGACTTACAGGCAGAGCGATTAAAGAGCACGGGCGAACCGATCACGGAAGCCTCTTTGAAAGGTGAGTAAGTCAAAGAGAAGGCTTCCACTTGGTTTCAGGCAAGTGTCCTGTAAGGATTGCGATATGCAAATATACGCTCGCCGATCTGGCGGGTCTTCGGATCCAAAGAAAAAAGCAGGTGCTCCATGACATCCTGGTACGAATAGTATTTATACAGTCCGCGGTTTCCGCAGCTGGGATCGGTGTTGACTCCATAATAATTCAGAATGCATTTGGGAAGAAATCCTCGAAAATACTGATCACCCAGAAGTTCGATTTCAATCTGGACTACCCCTTTGCTTTCAAAGAGATATTCATACAGAATTTTCCCCGCCATCAAATCCAGCGAAGGCACCAGCACTTCAATGTTTTCGTATTTCTCGATTTTTGGAATTGGCTCAGAATTGGACATTTTTCTTTCCTCCGTTTAATGCCAGGATACCAGGCGGATTGGCGGATTCCAATCCAGACCAGGAAGAGAATTCAGGCTTTTTTCCTGCCATATTTAGCGCAGGGCTGCTTTTAAATCGCAGCTGAAACAGCAATACAGACAAAAGAAAACCTGAGGCGAATTAACGGCCTCAGGTCTGATGGATTTGAAATCAGTTTCTATGCACTTTCTGCCCAGGACAAAACGCTAAGTTCAAAAGGTACAGCATGCGTTTGTCTTACTGTGAGTCCGGTTCTGCTCCCTCGATCAGCGCTCTGATTCCCTGTCTCTAAATTCTTTTTGCCATCGCACTTTTCGGATTTTATCCCCTCTGCATTCTCTGGAGACGGCCGATTTTTAAATTGCCTTCTCTCCCGGTAAAAACAGCGGCTTTTCGGACTTTGACCAAACGGTTCCATGGTATACTTTATGTGGTTTTAAACATAAAGGAGATACACAATGGACAAGTACGTTTGCACACTTTGCGGATATGAGTACGATCCGGCGGTCGGCGATCCCGATAACGGCATCCCAGCTGGAACCGCATTCGAAGATCTTCCTGAAGACTGGGTTTGCCCTCTTTGCGGAGCTTCGAAATCCGATTTCGAAAAAGTTGAATAATCACAAACCCATCCAAAAAAACAGTCTTTGTCTGGACAGCCGTCCAAACGAAGGCTCTTTTTTCATTCATAGGCCCCCGCGCGCAGCGGCCCACCCTTGGTTAGTTGAAATATGGATGAGGGCTCGTTGAGCCCTCTTTTATTATTTTTAATGAATTTCTCTTCGCAATTTCGATTCCTGATAGAATCGCTTTGTACCAGAGCACTGGAAAAGCACGTTACGCAAATAATTCATAATGATAATTATTTACCTTTCATGAGACTGTTTTTTTATAAGCCGCTGCCGATTCGAATAGTACCCTTGGATAGAAATTCATTACGAATAGTCTGCACATTTTGTTTAGGCCGTCAGCTTCATCAGATTGGCGAGCTCTTACAGAAAGAATCGACTTCTCTGCTCTGGTTCCTGTTTCTTTCAGAAAGGAGCTTAGACATGACCATTCAGATTCAAAAGTCCGTCTGCGCCGGACTCGATGTTCATAAAAACAATGTCTACGCCTGCGTCTGCTGTTCTGTGAAAGATCCTAAAACCAATGTGGATGTTCTCAAGCTCAAATCGAAAAAGTTCAGATCCAACCATACGGATCTTTCTGAGATGTGTGACTGGATTCTTGAGATGACGAAGAAAATTCTGAAATCTCAGCCGCATGATCCGATCGATGTCTACATGAAATCCACCGGAAAATACTCCACACCGGTTTACAACGTCTGTGAAGAGAAAAAGCTGATTCCGCATATAGTCAATCCAAAACACGTGCGGATGATCACTGGTCAGAAAACAGACCAGAAGGACGCTGCGTGGATCGCAGAACTGGGAATTAACGGCCTTCTCAGGGAATCCTATATTCCCGAACGGCGCATTCGAGAAGCCAGACGACTGTCACGCACGCGGACAAAACTGGTTTACGTCAGAGGCGACGATATCCGTCGCATTCGAAATATCCTGACCGAAGCCAATATCCGACTTGATTTGATCTTCTCGGGTGTTGAAGGGGAATCAGCAAGGAATGTTATCCAATACCTGCTGGACACGGAGGTGCCGGTACTGGAAGAAGTACAGAAGCGGATTCGTAAATCGTGCAGTATCGTCAAG
>NZ_JBKXLD010000074.1:0-11380 GCF_047010065.1 Allobaculum sp. | reverse complement strand
GTCCACGCAAAAATCCGACCGTATAGTTTAGCTGATTGGGAAAGTTCTAAATAATTTTCCTTTCAAAAATGGCTATAGTGTACTGTTATGCATTTACACTGGGCATTGTTTTCCAGACACCGTAGACGTACAGTCCGGGTACCAGCAAGCTGAGCGCCAGATTCGTAATACGGAACTTTCCGCCGCCGATCAGACCGATTCCCGTAGAAATAATGCTCAGAACCGTGATCCCAATGCCCCAGTTCACGCATTTGCTGGCATTCTCAGGGACTTTGCACGCCCTGAGACCTTTTACGCCGGCGATGATCTCAATCACCGAGTTGATTGTCACGATGATGGAACTCGCGTAGAGGATACCCGTTCCATCTGCACTCCCCGCCAGCGCCGCCAGTGCACTGACACCAAGAATCGCGATCACCCCGGCGATCCCTGCGATGATGCCGCCTGCGATCATCAGGATAGAAGTGATCTTCAAAAATATCTGTCTGCCGTTAGTCATGGTAATTTTCTCCGTTTTTGTTGATTCAGAATGCAAATTCTTCACGGTATCTTTGGTTATTTCTCTTGCTTTTTGAACTCGACTGTTTTGCTGCTGTCCGCAAGGTCGAGCTCCAGGATCAGTCTGCCGTCAGTATCTTCATCCGAGGCCTCATGGTAAAAGGAAGTGATTTCCCCCGCAGGGGATCCATCTTTCCTCTGCAATACGCAGGTATCCAGGAAAAACTCCGTAGACTGGACGATTCCCGGCTGAAGATAGACAAATTGAATAGGATCATCCAGCTATTGCTCGCCATCCAGTAAAAGCTTGATGCGGCAGCCGCTGTCCAGCTCTATGACATAATGCCCGTCCTCACTTGACCAAGTGCCTGAAATCACCTGAAGCAGCATCTCATTATCGGCGTATGTATGATCGCCATCCAGTATCGTGGAGTCTCTGAACCATCCACAGTGTCCGGATTCATCGAGCCGCCATTTTCCATGATCCGTTCAGCAGCAAAATAACGAAACAGACGAACTCCGGTCACTCCCAGAACTGTCAGCGCAGGCAGCGCAATCAAGAATACGCTTCGAATCTGTTTCATCCCCCCTCCTTTCTCCTGATGAGGATTCCTGCTGCAGAGCAAGTTCGGCCTGAGCTGCGGCAAGAAAAAGCCGGCACGTGTTCCGCTTGCCTCGCAGGGCCTTCTCGTTTTCGACAGAATACGGATATTTATTTTCCTTACAGATTGATACTGTGGCCATTGTAATGAGTTATTTTCGATTGCGCCCTGTCCTTAAGTACAGGTTCGGACACTTTTTTCAGAAAAATTTTCAAAAAAAATCCCGGCTCTAAAGAAAGCCAGGATAGACAGAACAGGTTCTTGTTATTCGGTTGTGGAAAATGTCTGTTCCTCGGGGAGGTTTGGAACGATAAAATTCTTCTTTGTTACCGCGATGGCAAGCTGGGTTCTATTCGTAAATCCGGTTTTGGACAAAATGTTGGAAACATGGTATTTGATGGTTCTTTCCGAAACATTCAGCCGGGCGGCGATCTCATAGTTTTCCAATCCGTCACAGATCAGCCGCAGTACCTCGATCTCCTTTGACGTCAGCTCCGTACTTTCGACCAATCCCAATTTTACCTTCGGCGTTTCGCCCGGAAAAAGATGTTCGCCCGCCATGGTCCGGTCGATCACGTCGATCAGTGCTTCCGGACTGATGTCCTTATACCAGAAGCTGTCCACTCCGGCCGCTTTTGCACGTTTCAGGTAGCTCACCTCAACCATGGATGTGACGATGACGATCCGGATGTCCGGAAACTTCGCCTTGGTCTCGGCGGCAGCTTCAATGCCGTCTTTACACCCTGAAGTACAGACATCCATCAAAATCAGGTCAATGTGCTGCTGACCGCATTTCAAAAGAGCCATATCCGCTCCGTTGAGACTGGCGGCCAGCTCCTATCTGCAGCTGTCGGAAAGCACCCGCTCCATGTATTCACGGGGCATCCGCTGATCCTCTACAATCAGAACCTGTTTCATTTCATACTCTCCTTTGTCCCCGGGAAAACCACGGTCAGCACAAAGACCGGTTTCGACTGTATTTCCATCGTACCGCCGCAGTCCAGAATATGGCGATACAGGTTGAAAAGTCCGTCCTTGGGAACGATCTCCGTTTCGGGCGATCTTCCGTCGTTTGTGATCTGCATGCAAATGCTGCCGCCGGTTTTCTCCACCGTTATATACAGTGCTGTTGATCCGACATGGCGCACGCTGTTTGTCAGACATTCCCGCATGGCGAGGATCATCACACCGCGAAGCTTCTCCTGCTCAGGCAATTCTCCGGATAAGTTTACTTGGATACCGATGGTCCTGGCATCCTGCAGGAATCTGTCCAGCTCGCTGTGCCCCTGCGAATAGTCATTATCGTATTTAATAGCGCTGACCGCACGGGAGAACAGCTCAATGGCATTTGCCGCTTCCTCCGTCTGGTTGTGGTTAAGAATGTGGCGTATGGCAATCAGTCCCGCTCCCATATCGTCATGCAGCTTCGTCTTGGCGGCGAGCACTTCCTTTTCTCTTGTCAGGATTAAAGCATTGTCAGAAAGCCATTTCAATTCGAGCGAAATGGCTTTCAGCCGTTTAATCTGCGCTTTCAGCTCAAGATTTTTATGGTACAGCTCCGTGACATCCGAAAAGATAGCTTCCGTATACAAGGTGCCGTCCGACGCTTTCACTTCAGTCTTCCGGTAACGCCAGGCTTTGCCGTCGGGAAAAAGACAAGTCTGCCTCTGGGGAGAGAGCTGGATCACCCCGCTGCACGCGTTGCAGTCTGACAGCGCATCCTGCAGTTCCGCAACCGTCTGGAGATCACTCTGTGAGATCGTGCGGAACAGAGTATCCATTTGCCGGTTGCACAGTTTCACACTCCCGGAGGGCGTAAAATAGCAGATGCCGCTTGGCAGCATATCCAGAGCCTGCTTGACGGAATCGCGGCTGAGCGTCTGCTTTCCCAGTCTGTGCAGCTTTGCCATATCCCATATCAGCAGAAGATCTGCCGCTAATGTGATGCCCCATAAAAGCCACATAGGCAGAGGCAGCCATGTCCTGTACGCCAGTCCTTTGGTCATCTTTGAAAAAGCATCCGCCAGCCCGGACAATACGATAAGAACGAGCACAAATATGGATAGATGCATAATATTATTCCGCTTGTCGCGCAGTTTACCGTAAGCAGCCAGCATCACGAAAAGGGACAGGATCAGGGTAAGGAACAAGGCAACCAGCAGCGGCGTTTGTGCCGGAGTTGAAGAAAAATAAAAATTCCTCATGCCGGTTCACCCGCCTTTCCGATCCGAAGGGAAAAGCGCTATACGCCTTCCTCACAGGTGCACGTATCGGCAAGAACAGACAGCTCCGACAAATCGCCTTTCCTTTCCGCATGCAGATAAAAGACAATCGCATCTTCCAGACTGCGGGCTTTCAGCCAGACAAAACGAAGGTCATCCATGGCCGCTTCCGTCACGGCTTCAAAAAAGTCATAGACACGGATTGCATCCTGGGTATAAATGCGGTTTTTGCCCGGAATATCCATGGCACATTCCACACTCATCAGTTCCAGATTGGCAAGGGATTCCTCCAGACAGGCGGACAGCTCAGCGGTATCCGTTACGCTCGATCTTTCACCGATAAACATCAGATTGCCCCGGCGTTTTATGTACGCGCCGATCACCGCCGCTTTTGCCAGCAGACTGCGGCGAATTTCCGGATTGTCTTCCGCTTCATTTTGTGTCAGCAGCTGATCGAGCAGCTCGATCTGATGCACTGTGTGTGCCTGCAGCCGGTCATAGAGCCGGCTCTTTTCCCGAACTGCATTGATCTTTACCTTGGTTTTATAGTTTTGCTGCTCCACATCATCGCTTTCCGAAATCCTTTGCCGGTTTTCCTCCAGCTTTTCCAGCAGAGCAGTAATGTCTGTGATATCTTCCTGCCACAAAACATGACCGCCATTGATCCTGCAGCTTCTGAGCAGCGTGTTGCGATCCAGCATGGTCGCGTCCTTTTGTGCCGAGCGTATCACATCCGCCGTCAGCATCGGTGCGTTTGAAGAGGCATAACGGGTATGCAAGTCCGTGTCTACGATCTGCGCTCCTATGGAGCCGGCTTCAAGCAGCGATTTGTACCCGGTATTGGTCTGAATCAGCCCGCTCTGAATACAGCTTTCCAATATTCCGGTAAACATCAGGCACTGGGCTGCCGTGATGTCTCCGCCGATCAGCCGCATCCATTTTGCGCCGCTGATATATCAGGGCATATGCGATCGAGCATGTTAACAGCAAGAACGGAAGATATTTTTTCCTTTGGGAGAGTCGGCACTTGATCAGCATGATGACAAATGCCGCCAAAGCACAAAATATCTCCCATCCGAGAACGATATAATACCCGAATCTATATCCATTGTTTTCGCCCGTCCATGCCTCTCCTTCCGGGAAGGAAAAGGCAAGCTGATGGAAATCATTTGTAAGCTCAAAAAGCAGACAGAGCACCGTAGGAACAGCTAATAACAGGAGCGTCGTTTTCGATAACTTTGCATTTGCGGGCTTCCCCAGTGGGAGGGCAACAAGCAAAGAAAACAGCGGAATAAACAGCATGGGCAGGTAGTACCAGTCCCACAGTTGCCGTGCTGTTCCGATATCGGTTATGAAATAGTATTTCATTGAACGGAGAATAAACCAGAAAACCATTAAACCTGAAACAGCAATCAGATAATGGCGCACCTCTACCTGAATGATCCGTTTGCTGACGGAAATTTCCCATCCGATATAAAGAGCGATATAAATAAGCGAGCGGACAATTCCACTGGGAACGCCCAATATGCCAAGATTTCCCAGAACGCGTAAGAAAACAGCAGAGAAGATCATCGCGTCTACAAGAAGACCTGTTTTGTGATTCTGTTTCGTCATGAGGAACCTCCTTTCTAATTCATCTTGTTTTATTATTCGGGCAAGGTACAGGTAACGTTTTCCCGAAGAACCGAGGCAGCCATATTTTTGATTTAGCCAGGCTGGGACTGACCCGTCAGGAGCAGCTGAACATCGCCATCTCGCCTGTCCGCTCGTAAGAATGAAAAAGTCTGCACGGTCATACGCCGTACGGTTATTTCTGCTTTCTGAAAAAAAAGAACCCCGAACTATACAGTCCAAGGTTCTGTCGGAAATCACGAGCGATGCTCAAAAAGTTATTTGTTTAAAATTTGCGGTAACCCCGTTTTACGACATTTTTTCGATTAACAAAACGGCGCAAACGCTGTTTAAACCTGATTTTTGTGCTTATTTAGTCCGAGAGGGGCTTCATCGTCGGGAAGAGCAGGACTTCGCGAATCGAGCTCTGATCGGTCAGGAGCATGACAAAACGGTCAATGCCGAGGCCGACACCGCCGGTAGGCGGCATGCCGTATTCGAGGGCTTCTACGTAGTCGACGTCCATGTCGTTCGCTTCATCATCGCCCAGTTCGCGCAGAGCGAGCTGATTGAGGAAGCGTTCTTTCTGGTCAATCGGATCGTTGAGCTCAGAGAAGGCGTTGGCGTATTCGTGGCCTTTGATGAAGAGCTCATACCGGTCGGTGAAGCGCGGATCTTCCGCGTTCTTTTTGGCCAGCGGAGAAATTTCTACTGGATAATGGTAGACAAATGTCGGCTGTTCCAGCGTTTCTTCCACATATTTTTCGAAGAACAGGTCGAGAATGTGACCAACCGAGTTGTGCTTCTTCTCGAGTTCAATGCCGTGTTCTTCCGCAATTTTCTTCGCTTCTTCGAAATCGGTAATTTTTTCGAAGTCGATGCCGGTCTTTTCGAAAACCGCTTCGGACATTTTCAGACGAGCGAACGGCTTAGAAAGATCAATTTCCGTACCCTGATACGTTACGGTCTGCGTACCGAGAACGTTCTGTGCTACATAACGGAACAGACCTTCGATCAGGTCCATCATGCCCCGCAGATCGGAGTAAGCCACATACGCTTCAACGGTTGTGAATTCCGGGTTGTGGGTCTGGTCCATGCCTTCGTTACGGAACAGACGGCCGATTTCATAAACCCCTTCGAGTCCGCCGACAATCAGACGCTTCAGGTTCAGCTCAGTAGCAATACGCAGATACATATCGATGTCGAGCGTATTGTGATGCGTTACAAACGGACGGGCTGCCGCACCGCCAAGAATGGTATTCAGAACTGGCGTTTCGACTTCAATCAGGCCCTGGCCGTCAAGATACTGCTGAATGGCACGAATGATTTTCGGACGCGTAATTGCAATGCGGCGGGCATCGTCATTCATGATCAGATCGACGTAGCGACGACGGAAACGCTCTTCCATATCCGTCAGTCCATGGAATTTTTCCGGAAGCGGACGGAGTGATTTGGAAAGGTGCGTGTACTCTTTGGCGCGTACGGCAATATCACCATGATCGGTTTTCATCAGAATGCCTTCAATGCCGACAATATCGCCAATATCGTTTTTCTTGTACACTTCGTAAGCCTCATCGCCTACCGTATCTTTACGTACGTAAATCTGGATCTGGCCGTCACGGTCCTGGATATGCATGAATCCGGCTTTACCCATGCGGCGCTTGGTCATAATGCGGCCGGCGACTTTAACCGGAACCTGAAGTTCTTCGAGTTCTTCTTTGGATTTATCCGCATAAACCGGCAGAATATCGCTGGTTCGGTGGGTTCTTGGATAGGCCTGGCCGAATGGATCAACGCCCATATCGATCAGATCCTGCATTTTCTGACGACGGACTTTTTCCTGTTCAGTCAGTTTTACGTTATCTTTATTGCCTTTCTGGCTCATGATGACATTCCTTTCTGTTTACATATTTTCGGTGCGCAAAACAAAAGTCTGCAGATCAGACCGTTCGCTTTCCAGTTTGGAAAAAGCGTTCAAATTCACTTTATCAAAAACAGTTCTGACCATTTTTCGTTTTGCTTTCTCTTCAGAGTATTCATTTTTTCGGGCTCTGTCAAATTGTTCGAAAACCCGTACAGACGCCCGCTATGCCTGCGACAGGCTGTACGGCTTTAGCCAAGGACTTTTTTAATCTCTTCGAGATGAATAGGTCCCTGACGAAGGATTACAGGTGCGTCCCCGGTGCAGTCCACGATGGTGGAGGCGATGCCTTCCTGACAGGGACCGTCGAGAATTCCGTCGAGTGCCGGAAGCATGTCGGCAGCCTCTTTCATGCAAAGGGCAGCCGGTTCGCCGGAAAGATTGGCGGAGCTGACCATCAGCGGTCTGGCTGTCTGACGCATGACATCGAGCAGTACCGGGGCATCCGGAATGCGAAGGGCAATCGTATCCTTCCCGTTCGTGTATTCCCGACTGGCGTTTTCTTTAAGACGTACGATGAGCGTCATGGCGCCAGGTAAAAATGCGTCCGCCAGCTTCTGCGCCAGCGGGGAAATTTCAACGATATCCTCGACCTGATCCAGAGATGCGCACATCATCGGGATCGGTTTGGATTCCGGTCTCTTTTTAATCTGTTTCAGTCTTTGAAGGGCGTCCAGATCACCGCAAATGCAGCCGACGCCATATACGGTATCGGTCGGAAACGCGAGGATTTTTCCGTCCTTCAGATCCTGAGCCATTTCACGAGTCTGTGTACTCGAATACTGTTTCATTTTTTCACCTGCTTTAGAATTTCCGCTTAATTTATTTGGATTTCTACTATATAGTGCCTTAAGCATTGTACACAACCAGAGCCGGCCTGGCTTGCCCAAAAGCCAGATCGGTGTTCTGCAGCGTACGTGTCCGGCTTGTCTGCATTCGGATTCGGATCCCAAATCGCCGGCAGCCCTTGTCCTGGCGATCGTTCCTGGGATGCGGATACATTGGCCGGGTGTGCTATTCTCGTTAAGAGGAAGATAAGAAAGCAGGCCGGGTTTTACGGTCTGCCTTTCTTCTGTTTTTTAATCTGCCTGTTTACACGCTTTTGGCTGAACGGCGCGGCCGGTTTCAGCTTCAGGAGGTTTACATGTTTGAAGATACCATTGCGGCGATTGCTACCCCGCTGGCGCGCGGAGCCATCTCCATTATCCGGCTCTCGGGCGACGATGCGATTGCGATCGCGGATTCCCTCTTTTCCGGAAATCTTTCCGCCGCGAAAAGCCATACCATTCATTATGGATATATTGAAGAAAACCAGACGCCGGTTGACGAGGTTCTCGTTTCTGTTTTCCGTGCCCCTCGATCGTATACGTGCGAGGATGTTGTGGAAATCAATGCACACGGCGGACCGCTCGTTACCCGCAAGATTCTTTCGCTGCTGCTGAAAAACGGCGCGCGGATGGCCCGACCCGGCGAATTTACGGAGCGCGCCTTTCTGAACGGCCGTATTGATCTGTCCCAGGCGGAAGCGGTCGAAGACATGATTGATGCGTCCACCGATGCCGGAAGCCGACAGGCCATCTACTCCATTCGCGGAGAAATCCGCAAGCTGCTTCAGCCGCTGATCGATTCCATGATGGATCTGATCGCCAATATCGAAGTCAATATCGATTATCCTGAATACGAAGATGCCGCCGAAATGACGGCGGAAACGCTCCTGCCTCATTCGCGTGAAATTATTGAACGCATGGATGAAATTATCGAACGTTCGAAAGCCGGGATGATGGTACAGGACGGCATCAGGACGGTCATTGCCGGCAAGCCGAATGTCGGCAAAAGTTCTCTGCTCAACGCTCTGCTGCGGGAAGACAAAGCGATTGTAACGGATATTGCCGGAACGACGCGCGACTTAGTCGAAGGCCGTGTTCAGATCGGCGATTTTGTTCTCAATCTTGTCGATACCGCCGGCATCCGAGAAGGGGCAGAAAAGATCGAGCAGATCGGTATTGAAAAAAGCCGTCAGTCGATTGAAGATGCGGACCTTGTTCTGCTCGTTCTGGATGCGTCCAGACCTCTCGACGAACAGGATCAGGAGCTTCTGAAGATGACCGAAAACAAGCGGCGCATTCTGATCCTGAACAAAAAGGATCTTGCCCCCGCCTTTGAAATGGATGGCGCCGTCTCGATTTCCGCTCTGAACAAAGATCTGGGCGGCTTGAGCGAAGCGCTCGGCCATCTGTTCACGAGCGATCAGATCGTATGGCAGCCGCGTCTTTCCAACGAACGGCAGCTCGGGCTTCTAAGTCAGGCCCGACAGGATATGGATCGCGCCAGAGAAGCTATGGAAAACGGCATAGAGCCGGATCTGATCGAAATTGATCTTCTGTCTGCACACGATCACCTCAAGGAGATTCTCGGTGAAGTTCACCGGGAAGATCTTCTCGATACCCTGTTTACCAATTTCTGTCTGGGCAAATAAGGAAAACGCCCGCTAGGAGTACTTTTTCATGTATTTTATTTCCACCTTATCCGCCAGCGCGCCCATCGTTTTGCGCGAAGCCGCCTATATGTCGGATACGACCCGGCTGTTTCATGAAGTGGTCATGGATCTGGCAGCCTTTTCCATGTATCTGCTGGAGCTGATGTCGATCATCCTGATCGTCTTTACCACCGTTTCGGCGTTCTTCAAGCTGTTTCGTCATGAACGCTATGCCCGCGTCTATCTGCTTCATGGCCAGTCTCTTGGTCTGACCTTCAAGCTGGGTACCGAAATTCTGCGAACGATCACAGCGGCGTCCCTGATGGATATTTTCGAAGTCTTTCTTCTCATTGTGGTCAAGGCCTGCATGGTCGTTCTGATCGACCGGGAACTGAAGAGTGCTGATGAAAGCGATCTTTCGCTTCCTCCCGCTCAGCGTATAAAAGAAAGCCATGGATCCAAGTCTTCGCGTTCGGGAGCAACCTATCATTTCTCCCTGCTCCATAACGAAAACCGTACCCGTTCAGCCGAAGAAATGGATGAACTGCGAAATGAAGTCGAATCTCTGCGCCGTCAGCTGGATGCCCAGAATACGGCTTCGAATTCCGCCTCAAACGATCCGCAAACCGAATAAATCTGGATCCATTTCAGGTTCATTTTTCCATTCGTGGAAAATGAACCTTTTTTTACGTATATTTCCTCGAAGACAAAAAAGAGACGCCGAACCCGAACTAATGCTGCTTTTGAGAAATGGAGACCTCAGAGTATGCCGCTCCCGGTAAGCCGCTGATCATTTTCGACATCTTTTTTATCTTTTTGCGATACTCCGATTATTCATTCATTATTAATGGTATTTTAAATCTGTAATCCCTGTTGGCTGATCCAAAGCGGCCGAACGGTTTGGCAAACAGGACAAAGGAGAAGATTATGAAATTCAAACGTACAGCTGCGCTCCTTTGCGCGGCTCTTCTTCTGGCTGGCTGTTCTTCTTCCGATTCCAAACCGGAGAAAGACAGCACAAGCGGAGGACAGAGTGAAGCAACGTCCGTCGCACAAACAGAAGAAAAGAAAGAAAAAGAAGAGGAAGGTTTTAAAGAAACCGTTATTTACGATCAGGACGGTCTCAAGGTCACCGCAACCGGCATGGAAAAAGGCTTTCTGGGCGAAGAAGTAAAGATGGTCTTTGAAAACAATTCGGATAAGAACTGGACCGTTCAGGCCAGAAACACTTCGGTTAACGGCGCTATGATCGATCCATCCATGTCCATCGAAGTGGCTCCCGGCAAGACTGGCAAAGGCGAAATGACTTTCCTTTCAAGCATGCTGGAAGATCAGGGCATCGATAAAATCCACACCATTGAATTCAACCTGCACTTCTTCAACAGCGATGACTTCATGGACAGCGTAGATTCCGATCTGATCACTCTGAAAACCGGAGAAGAAGAATCCGAAACCGATGCACCGGAAGGTACCGTTCTTGTAGACCAGAATGGAATCAAGATCATTTCTCTGGATGAAGTGGAATACGATGAATTTTTCGGAGCTGATCTTATGGTCTATATCGAGAATAATTCAGAAATCCCTAGGACTGTTCAGGCCAGAGACTGTTCCATCAACGGCTATATGGTAGATCCAATCTTCTCGTCGGATGTTATACCTGGTAAAAAGGTACGAGAGGGCATTACCATCATGTCTTCCGACCTTGAAGACAACGACATCGATAAAATCTCAGAAGTTGAACTGACATTCCATATTTTTAACTCAGATGACTTGATGGATTCCTTTGACGTCGGTCCTGTCACTCTGAATTACTAATCCAAAACGATCTGCAGGCAGCTGCAGTTCATAAACGCTGAATATGAAAAAAATCCCCGAAGAATATCGGATTTCTCCTTTATCTTTCGGGGATTTCATTTTGTCTGGCAGCTTCCTATCTTTGCCTTGCGGCTATTGTCGGCGTTCTGCAGCTTAACGGCTGTGTGCGAGATGGGAACAGGTGTATCCTGCAGGCTATCGCCACCATACTTAGATTTTTTGAATGGATCTTCCA
>NZ_JBKXLD010000073.1:0-11480 GCF_047010065.1 Allobaculum sp. | reverse complement strand
GTAGTTGGGGTCGCTGCTAATCGGGTGTCCTTGGAATAGGTTGACTCTAAAAAAAATTGTCCACTTTCTGGGGTACAGTTTATAGGGGTATATACAGATTCTGCCTGGAAAACGGAATCTCCTGGTAATTAAAATTCTTCTCCAGCCTGTACAGCGGAAGACCGAGAATGGTTTTCATGCAGGTAATATGAGCCAGAAGAGATGGTGAAATGTAGCTGTGCGGGATCAGCTTAGGATTGGGATTATCCCCGCTGAAAATCACAGTATCACCGTTTTCGTCTGTCCAGGCGAAGTGATGAATAATGGTTCTGCTGTTATAAATCTCTGCGCACTGGTATCCAATTTCTTCACAGATTGTCGGAGCAAGTTCTCGGCACTGGTCTTTGATTTCCAGAAATCGGGGATCATCAGGATAAACATCCTTTTCTCTGACTGGGAGCTGATCAATCGACTCCCGTCTGCTTTTTCTCTTCTTGCGGATATGCTCCTGAATGACAGTGTATTGCTCCGCTTCTTCTTCGGCAGCCTGCTTCTCCAGCTTTTCCTGCTCTGTTGGTTCTGTCTCAAAGAGGGGGATCTGTTCAGTCGAAGAGTCGTAAATCATGTTGGTAAGACGGCGTTTCTTGCTGAGAATTTGCCGGATCAGATAGATCAGATCTTCGGTATTGGACCGAAGTTCTTCTTCTGTCAGGCTGTTGAGCAGCTGATTCAGCTCACTGGTATCAAGGTCATCGGCATAAATCAGGGAATCGAGTTGGACATTCATGCTTTAAGTATAGGAAAAACCGATATCTTCATCCAACGATCTGCCCGAGAATAACCTTTTATAATAAGCGCTATAAACTGATAAATAACAGTGAAACGCTTAAATATATATAGGATAAGATTTTTTAAATACTGTTCCTGTGTCGACACATAGCCCGTTCAGCAGCCACATCAGCTGCTGCTCTGTAACAGAAACCATGCCATCTCCTTCCATACGCCAGTCAAAATGCCCTTCGTTGAGGATTTTAGAGAACATCCAGAAACCTGTGCCGTCGTAAAACAGGCACTTGATCCGGTCTTTATGACGGTTGGTGAAGATGTACAGCGACTGATCGCATGGATTAATGCCAAACTGATCAGCTGCGTACTGACAAAGTGTGTTGATGCCTTTTCGAAAATCAATCGGCTCTTTGGCAATATAGATGCCGGATATATCAAATGAGAGATTCATGGTTTTAGTCCTTTCTGATGACGACTTTGTAAAACGTGATGTGCTGATCGGAACGTGCTGACCGATTCAGATGTGGCTGGGGTGATGCACCAGGCGGAGGCTTGATGAGTCCAAACTTCTCGCTGCGCAGAACAGATCGAAAGCTGTTGTAGCTGATCTGCTTCATTTGGCAAAAGCTCAAAACGGAGCCGCAGTGAGACTCTCTGAATTCATCAATCAATGGTTTCCATTTCTGGTAAGTTGTATATCTGGTCATAAAAACAGGCCCTCCTTGGCAATAGTTTCTCAAGGAGGGCCTGTTAATTTAAGATGTCAATGAATTGACGCTTACAAATCAAGACCGAGCGTAATTAAAGAACAAATAGTAAACACTTTCTAAATATTACCTAAATCCGATTCACCGCCACTCAATATTGTGCTATTCTCAAATCAATAATAGTTCTGTTAAAAATATGCGAGGTCAAAAGCTAATTCAATATTACCCGAACGCAAATTGCGATAAATTGTTAACAGCTAGCGTACTTGCTTCATAGAATCGAAAGGAGAAAGGTATGAAATTCAAAAGAAAGATTTTTTCCTCTGCTTTATCTTCGTCGCTGATTCTTGGGGTGATCGGAGGAATTCCGATTTCTGCAAACGATTATTCTATCACCGAAGAAAAAGCTGATAGCTATTCAGTTTCACTAACAGAAAATTCCATCGTCGAGTCGATCGAAGTTAATGTCAACGGAGATACAATTTTCGTCAATCGTGAAACATTCGAAAACAATAATGTACTCCTGACTATTACAGAAGATGGAGTAACCCAGACATTCAACCAAACTGGTTCTTATGAACTTCTCCTTCAAGCAGTAAAAGGAGAGCTAAGAGCGAATGATGGACGCTTCTATGGACGGGTAGCAGGGTATAACTACAGGTATATGAAGGCTGTCTCTTCAACCGATTACCTCACTCCGCAAAACAACACATATTCAACTATCCTAGCTGCGGTTTCTGGTACGCTTGGATATCTAGGTTTACCTGGTTCAACAATCACTGGCATAGCCTCTATGATCTTCGCAGCAAATGCTGCACCTGTAGAGACGAAAATTGTCACAACGCGACATTGGTATGAGATGACGGAGAAATCTTCGGGTGGATTCATCGGTTATCATTGTGAGTATGTGGTAGGTACTTATGTTCGTAATTCTTCTGGTGGATGGACGTATCTTGGTTCGCAGACTGGGGAATTCGATAGTTTTGATGTATATTAACATCATCATAACGATTATGTCGAACAAAAAGATTAAACAAACTTTTGTCTCTCTACTCATCTTAGCGACTGGTTTCCTGCTTCTTGCCAATGGATTTCCAAATAGTGGGATCGCTATAATCTTAACAGCCCTGACGTTAGCTTTATCTGTATGTGTAAAATCAACTAACAAATGGGGGTTGTGTTTGATTGTTGCTGCAGTTGTCGGAGTAGCGATAGCTCTTTTGTATTTTTTAAGTCACCATGACTGGATCAGCTCCTTAGCGTGCATTATACCAGCGGCTATATTGTCGGATATTATAGTGAAATCTTTCCGAAAGCTTAAATAATGCAGATACCTACAAACAATTGAGCCCTGATGTATTTGGACATCGCTTAGAGCGCTCACAGTAAAATAAGCCCATCAGGCAGACAGGATCAATTCCTGCCATACCTGATGGGCTTTCATATTGTCTAGTGAAATGTTCCCCAGGGCTCAAAGTTTCTTCCAGCAGAATTTGCTTTGCCGCAAGCCATCCAGCGTCTGGCGTGAGTTGTTGCAGAGATCCAGGAGATCCAGACATAACCTTCACGGATGACATAGCCATCATAATTGACACTCATGCCTTTGTTGTAGGTCAGCCCGGTATCCTTGCCGGCAACAGAAGGTGCTTCTCTAATCTTGATTGCATCAACAGTAACCCTTGCTGGTGTCAACTGAAAAATTGCAGTTTGATCAATTGAAAAGTTGCAGCTGGCATCTCCGGTCAGCAGGACAAAATACGCCAACCTCAAGTGTTCTGTGAACGAAACAGATGTAGGGCCTCCCCCTGCCGGTTATCTGTAATCCTGCAGAGGTTCTCGGTCAGGTCAAGGGTTTAAGCGAAGCGGCCCTTGACCTGGGCGAGGTTCTCTGCGATCTTTCTCGATCCGGCAGGGGGAGGCCCGGCTTTTGTACTTAACCTTGCCAGCTGCCTTATTGCTGTCAGTCAAGTATAAAAGGAGGGTTTCCCAGCACGATGTCCCACTTTTTTTTGGCCATATCTATTCCTTCTTTCCTTTCAATCTCTTTGTATCGAATCGTTTTTTTCGCTCTCCACTTTCGTACTTTACAAAGTGGAGCTTTTTCTTCTGGTTTGTCTTCAATATCGAAAAGGGTCATCTGCTCAAAGACTGGCTGCGGAACACCCAATGGGACAGTTCCGTTCAATCCGTCCATTTGCCAGAAATTCCAAGTGATGATGTTTGTGATGGCAGTAAGAAGATCTTTATCGGCTTCTTTGTTCCAAACGCTTTGGTAGTAATCAACAAATGTCATGAGCAGGTTGATGCGGCCAATGAGTAAATTGTCGCCCTGGTACTCATAGCCGTACACACTTTCATAGGCACGCGTCGCCCACTTGATCCAGTCTTCTTCATTGTCTGTGTTCTCCGTAACAACCCGCAGCTTTCGATCAAAAATCCCGATTCGTTCTTCAACAGGAATGATCTGTCCGGTTGAAGCGTTGTATCGGGATACAATGAATGGTGCTTCGCCACAGGTGATTTCAAGAACTGATCGGTCAACGTAGTCTTTCCACTTCTTACCTTTGAAATCGATCATTTCGGTTTTTGTCTCCCAGGTTTGATCTTTTTCAATATTGAATACGTCAGGACTTCCGAACCATTCTTCATCAAGGTGGTTAACCATTTTGTTAACAATCCAGGACGGGGTGAAAACTTCTGCTTTGGATTTGGTTCGCTGCTGCTGAGTTTCGAGTGCTTTAAATGCTCTTGGCTGAATGAGGACAGGATTGATTCCAGCTAGTGCACCAGGAGTGATTTCAAAACGATCACAGTACTTGTCTCCGTACTCACTGTAACCATCCGTAGCCCATATGATCCGCTTGCCTGTTGTCTTATCGATCAACAGCTTTTCAAGGATTATTTCGAGAGGGTATTTTCGAAACTCAATGATTCCTTTCATCAGCAGCATTTCCTCCTTCAGAATATGATTTGTAGTTAGTACCCATTATAAAGGAATTAGCGGCTATAAGTTCTTAATCCTAGAACCTATAGCCGTCCGTGTTGGCAGGGTGGTTGAGTGCTGATCGACCTTAGGAAGATGCGTTAGCAGCAACAATATGAAGATTGGTTTATCAGTCCCGTTGATATAAAAGATGTCCGAATTTGTTTAGCGATACCATCCTGATAACTCTTTTTACCTATTGATAACCAAATACTTCGCAAACAAACGCATTCATTTGCGAACATATTTCCAGATTTCTGAAGTCTTCGTATGGATTGTTCACGACAAACAGGGCTCCGTTCTCTCCGTTGGGTTCGTAGTCACGGTTCATCATTCGCTCGATTTTCTGATCCACATCGAACGGATTAAAAACAGAGTTGTCCATATCGGCAAGACCGAGGTTGTTAAGCATCATCCAGAACCAAGTTGGAGTCTGGTCTCCGGCCTCCCAGTCATACAATCGACTTTCGGTTTTCTGTGCTACTCCGATGAGCAGCTCCAGAACAGAACAGTCCTCATCTGGATAGTCCGATAAATCTCCATTAAATAAATATCGTAAATAAATACCATCTTGGGCGCGGTTGCGATCTCGTTCAATCGGAAATCTATCGAACTTTTTGTTCTGTAAATAAAAGAATAGGTTGGAATAGTCCCGTTCCAGATGCAACCGATTCGGAACTAAACCAACCAAATACTGAAAATACTCCTGACTCAATAGTCCTCCTTCAACTCAGGATTTATTGATTCTGATACCGCTTCGACTCAGGAATATGGTCAGCATACTCATCATATGATTCCATAATCTTCCCGATGGCGAAGTTTTGGCCAAGATCGGGATTCCGGATATACATGGAAGCATCCATACAGTCCTGAAGGAACGCATCCAGATTATCTTTTCCGAACAACTCATTCGCGAAGTCCCTATCAATGATGAAATCATCCTCATCGATGAAGACCTCATCGGTGGTGATCTTGATCTCCTCATAGATGGGCGCATCATCCCTATAGTCATCCGCAATAATATCCCGGATCTCCACCCGATGTGGAACGCTTTGGTCGTTTTCGGGAGGTTGTGTTTTAGGCATCTCCGTCACTTGTTTGCTCTTGGGTGAATAGTCAACGACCTGAGCTTTTGTTTTTGTTTCGTTCGGTTCCAATGACACAACCTCATCGGACTGACTATTCTCCTGCAGATCGGTTGTAATCTCCGTTTCTTCCGGTTCGTTAGAACCTTCGTAATACTGAATGACCTCGTTAACCTGCTCACTGGCAATCTTACTATATTTATCTTTCATAAAGTAATTTGTCAGCCAATAGCTGATCGTACCTCCTGCCAGCAAACCCAGTAGAAATGAAGTAACTTTGTTCATATCTCTCCTTATATTAAATTGTTCGCATTCGTACGTTTTCAATGATTTCCCCATCAACATTCGGATCGATCAGGAACCCATCTCCGAATTCCGTTGGTCGGAGATCGACATAACAGTCTTTTCCTCCGTCTTTTTTATTGTCGATCCAACCAACAACCTGGCCGGCCTTCGTTTCGTCAAAGCCAAGTTCTCGATATACCGTGTTGAGGAATAGGAATCCGTCTCGGTGAAGTTTGTTGTTCAGCACCGATGTTTTGACCTTCAACCATTGCTCAACCAAGAATGGATCTTTGTCAAAATCCGGATTATGTAACTTACGGATATATCCTTTATATAAAGCTATTTTCAGGTTCAGATTTCAGGAAAAAGTCGTCTTTTTACGGCTTGTAACATAATATTGGATAGACTTTACGACTGTTTCATCCTCTTATGCATGTTTGACCAGCTGCCTTGCTTTACTCGTAGCCCGATACTTCACAGACGAATGCATTCATCTGAAAGAAGATTTCCATTGTTCTGAAGTCTTCAGATGGATGGCTTACCACAAACAGTGCTCCGTTTGCGCCATTAGGTTCATACGCACGGTTCATCATCCGTTCAATCTTCTCATCCGCAATACATGGATCGAATCCAGAATTATCCATACTGGAAAGTCCAAGATTATCGAGCATCATCCAGAACCACGTCGGTGTCCGGTCTCCAGCTTCCCAGTCGTACAGTACATTTTCAGTCCTTTTGGCGACTCCAATGAGCATTTCCAGAATTGAGCAGTCTTCATCGGGATAATCTGATAAATCTCCATTGAATAAATATCGTAAATAGATCCCGTCCTGAGCCCGGTTTCGATCTCGGTCGATCAGATACTTATCGAACTTTTTGTCGTTCAGATAAAGAAACAGCCTGGAATAAACACGTTCCGGAAGCTGTCGATTCAGAACTGAACCAGCCAGATACTCAAAATACTCCTGACTCATTGCAGCCTCCTTTAGTTCGGGTTTATGGATGTACCCATCATACTGTCCAAAATTCCGGTAAAAACGTCTGATCGACGTCAAATAAAGCTTACCCATTTTCTTCCCTGTTTGATACGGCCTCTTTTTCCCTCTTTTTCCGCCAGTACTCCAATGCCAAGCTTCACTGTATATATTGAATAATATTATATATATATATATATATAATAGTGAATTTGTTCATAAAATCACAGACTAAAAAAGCGATTCACAAAGTGACATACGCTGTCGTCCCGCTGTGAATCGCGAATGAGCTGATCTAAAGCGCATCCAGAAGCGCCTGTGTTTGCGGAAGATCCAGATGCAGCGTATAGCCCCAGGGTGCTTCGATCGTTGGCGATGTAATCAGCCAGACTACGGGGATGCCCTGAGCCATCTCTTCGGGAGGAAACTGTGCGTAGCCGTCCGTAAAGATCAGAATCATTGCCGGAAGCTGCTCAAACAGTTCATTCATCCGATCAAAGATCGGCTCAAAGCTCGTTCCCCCGCCGCCCCGGACGGATAGAAATTCGATATCTTCGTATTTCGAAAACGGGATCGGGCGTGAAAGAAAGATATCGAAAAACGAAATGTACCCTTCGACGGAGTCAATCTGCTGGATCATGGATCGAATCTCATTAATGAATTCTTCCAGTTCCCATTCGAAGACGGAACCGCTGACATCGACCACAACCCAGATGTTTTCGACCGCATTTCCGCTCAGATCGTCTAAATAGCCGGGCAGAATCGCCGGTCCCTTCATCCGCCGATCGGGTCTGGAAAAGGAATAGTCCGCAATATTGTGATGGAAAAGCTGACTGAGAATCGTCAGCCAGTCTACCTTTCCTTCGTCTTCCAGAGCTTTAATGTAGCGTTCCATGGTTCCAGGCAGAGAGCCGGTCTGTCTGGCCCATTCCGCTTCTTCTTCAATAGCTTTTGACCACTGAATTTCGAGTGAAGAGAAGTCTTCAATTTCTTTCCAGGCATCATGAGAATCCACTGCGGGATGATCGAATACTTCCATGAACGGGTCGTTCTGATGCATTACGGGCTTTCTGGTAGTCGATTCAACCTCAGACGGGATTTCGGGTGTGTTGTGCTGAAATGGCTGCAGAGCAGACGGTTCCTCTTCTTCCAGCTCTTCCTGAATTTCGGATTTACGCGAAGAATTCGAAAGCTCTGGATTTGAATTTTGAAGATTGGATTCTTTTCTGTTGCCCAGATTCGGTTTTCGAACCGATAGAATGCTGGAGGATACGTTTTGTTTTGGATCAGAAGAGGAATCTTCTTCGTCTTCTTCTGACTCCTCTTTTGAGGAGCTGTTTTCCTCTGGTCTGGATTCGTTTTGGACCGCTTGATCGTCTTCCGGCTGATCATCTTCCGTCTGATTATTACGGTCTATCGTCTGGTCCATTTCGTCGGAAGTACCCTTCTGGCTTTCTTCGTTATCCGACTTCCCTGCCCGCCCCGTCTGTTCAGTTTGTGAATCTTCGTCTTCGGGAGTCAAACCGCTGTCCGAAGAACTTTGCGAATCGAAATCCTTTGGAAGCTGATCGAGCAGCTGTTTATACACTTCTTCCGCGGTATGGACGCGTCCAGGAAGACCGTCTGGCGCGATGCACATCACCGGCTGATTTTCGAACAGAATGGTGTGGAGATGGAGCTCTTCAAGCGCTACGGAGTTCACAACGATATCGCAGGCAATTTGAAACAGATCAAAATTCATCGTTCCTGCCCGCAGCGGATGACCGAGCGCACAGTGCAGAATTTCATGAAGCAAAACGAATTCGAGCTGTTCATCATCGATTTCATCGACGAATTCCGGGTCAAAGAGAATCTGTTCCATGTTGGTCATAGCGGTTTTGCAGGGAGCAAAGGCAAAAGGCGTTCGCAGAAGCAGTCGGCCATAAAACGGAGTTTTCCCTAACAAAGACCTCCTGGCCAGCGTCAGACGGCGCGAGACGCGCATCCGCTGCTTTTTCAGGGCTTCGCGATCAGCTGTTTCCATACTTCTTTTTCCATTCCTTGTAGTAAGCGGAACTGATCATCGGCTTTTTCGTCGAATGAATCTGAAGCAGATCGTTGAACATGGACTGGGCAAAATCAGGCGGAAAATGCGATACATACGCAGCCAGATTATCCGCCTGCGTTACTTTTAGCGATGTTTTCCGGCTTTCCAGCTGCTTTTTCAGGGACTGGCAGAGCGAAAAAAGATGACCGGACGTTTTGGGATACGTGCGGCATTCGCCTTTTAAAATCGCCTCCAGAGAAATGTTCAGTCCAAGCCCCTCACAATACGAAAGGAATTCCACAGCTGTATCGAGTCCAATTGCGGAAGCAATGAGTGCCACCATCTTCTTTGGCGGCTCGGACGGATATAGAGACAGCAGCTGGCTGACAAAAGTCCAGGTACGCGGGGATGGATAAGCGATGTCATTAATGCCTGGATCAGCGCAAAGCCGAGTCTGGTCCTGTTCCAGAAAGCCAATAATACGGGAATCGATTTGATTGGCTTCTGCCCATTTCTTCCAGTCGCGTACGCTTGGTTCGACCTGGAAATGGAGAAGACGCGAGCAGAGCGCTTTTGGCATCTGAAAAGCGACGGAGCGATCCGTTGTCCGGTTGCCGGCTGCAATGACCAGACAGTTGTCGGGCAGCTGATGCTCCCCTACTTTACGGTCCAGACACATCTGATACGCTGCCGCCTGCATGGACTGCGGAGCGGCGGTGAGCTCATCGAGAAGCAAAATGTTAACGACATCTTCCGACGGATCCATCGCAAAGATTTTCGGCTTAAGCCAGAGGGCGCTTTCGCTGGCCGCATCGGCGACTGGAATACCGCGCAGATCGATTGGAGAAAAGAGAAGAAGACGAACATCCGTAACAACAACACGCTTGCCGGTCAGTTTTTCCACACGCTGGGCTGCCTGTCTTACGCCCTCGGATTTACCGATACCCGGCTTTCCCCAGAGAAAGACCGCAGGAACGGTATGCAGGGGCATTCCCAGTTCAATTGCGCGAATGTAAAGATCGCTCAGCCGCTCCACCAGCTCGCCGGTATAGAGCGCTGGCATTCCGCTGGATTTGTTATCGAGTTTTACAGCCATGCGTCGATCCTCTCCATTTCTATTTCTTTGCGTATAAGGTTGTGCTTCACTCTGGTTCACCGTCTGGTTTACCTGTTCGTTCTGATCGCGCAGAATCGGCACTTTCGTTGCCGGCATTTCAGCCAGCCTGCTTCTGCAATCAGCTGTATGCCGCCTTTCTGGCCTCTTCTTTTGCCTGAGCTTCTTCTTCCAGAACGGCATCGATACGGGCCAGTTTTTCTTCGAGCTTTTCAATTCTGGCTTCGTGCGGGTTGCCTTTCGCCAGCTCCAGGTTTCCGTTTTCCGCGTTTTCGTTATAGCGCACAATCGCCTGTTCCGATTCGGTAATTCGATCGGACAGATGCGAAAGCGCATAGTCCAGACTCTGCAGCAGACCGGCTCCGTTCGACGGTTTGACTTTCAGATCGTAACCATACGTCTTGTAGTGGCCATACAGCGTCAGTTCAAAGGCTCCCGGATCATAGTCGCTGGAATGGCTTGGGTTTCGAACGATTAAAAACCCTTTGTAGTAGCCAATCTGTCTAGGAAAAGAGGTGTAGTACCAGTTATTGGAAAAGGCGCGAAGCTTGCTAAGAAGCTCATCGCCTAACTCGTGACGCTCCTGTCGTGTCATGGGGCGATTCTTTTCCTGATACAGTTTGATATCCCGTTTCATGCGTCGAATGGCGTTTTGTTCCATCTTGATCTTTTCTGGCACCTGATCCACTTCCGCCTGAAGGTTTTGCAGCTGGCGCTGTCTCTGACGGGAGAGCGCCTTAGTTTTTTCCAGACGGTTCGCGGTTTCCACGCGTTCCTTGATAAGCGGATTGCCAATCGCCAGAGCTTTCAGTTCCGCGTAGCTCAGTACCGTATCCGCAATATCGTCCATGTCGCGGCTTTTGGAAGAGCCGGACAGGAAGGATCCGATAAAGCGCTGCTTGTTTTCGAGAAGCTGCCAGCTGTACGAGTCAAAGGTGCCTTCGGTGATATACCGGCAGATGAAGACTTCCGGCGAGGTATTTCCCTGTCGAATAATACGGCCTTCTCTTTGCACCATGTCCGCCGGTCTCCAGGGCACGGAAAGATGATGGAGAGCCACCAGCCGCTCCTGAATATTTACGCCGGTTCCAAGCTTTTCCGTTGAGCCGATAATGACTTTGATTTTGGCTTTGTTTACAGCCGCAAACAGCTTTTTGCGTGCCGCTTCGGTTGGCGCATCGTGAATAAAGGCTACTTCTTCCGGTTTAAAGCCGCGATCGATCAGCTGTTTTTTCAGTTCGTCGTAGACGTTGAATTCCTTTTTCGGGGTTCCGATGTCCGAGAACACAATCTGTGCCCGGTCCGGATACTGTTCCGCGATTTTTGCGATCTGATCGGCGCATGCGGAGATTTTCGACTGGGCGATTTCTTCTTTGGGAATATCGATGTCGAGCAGACGCAGATCGAGGGCACAGCGACGTCCGTCATTGGTGATTTTGAGAAGATTATCGTCTTTCATCTTTACCAGATGCATACGAACCTGTTCTGTACGATCTGCCAGTACATCCAGATACGCTTCCTGAGAAGACGTCTTTTTGACC